>NZ_LT629778.1:5730000-5943070 GCF_900105485.1 Pseudomonas granadensis
ATAGATCCTGAAACCGTATGCGTACAAGCAGTGGGAGCCCACTTTGTTGGGTGACTGCGTACCTTTTGTATAATGGGTCAGCGACTTATTTTCAGTGGCGAGCTTAACCGAATAGGGGAGGCGTAGCGAAAGCGAGTCTTAATAGGGCGTCTAGTCGCTGGGAATAGACCCGAAACCGGGCGATCTATCCATGGGCAGGTTGAAGGTTAGGTAACACTGACTGGAGGACCGAACCGACTACCGTTGAAAAGTTAGCGGATGACCTGTGGATCGGAGTGAAAGGCTAATCAAGCTCGGAGATAGCTGGTTCTCCTCGAAAGCTATTTAGGTAGCGCCTCATGTATCACTGTAGGGGGTAGAGCACTGTTTCGGCTAGGGGGTCATCCCGACTTACCAAACCGATGCAAACTCCGAATACCTACAAGTGCCGAGCATGGGAGACACACGGCGGGTGCTAACGTCCGTCGTGAAAAGGGAAACAACCCAGACCGTCAGCTAAGGTCCCAAAGTTATGGTTAAGTGGGAAACGATGTGGGAAGGCTTAGACAGCTAGGAGGTTGGCTTAGAAGCAGCCACCCTTTAAAGAAAGCGTAATAGCTCACTAGTCGAGTCGGCCTGCGCGGAAGATGTAACGGGGCTCAAACCATACACCGAAGCTACGGGTATCATCTTAGGATGATGCGGTAGAGGAGCGTTCTGTAAGCCTGTGAAGGTGAGTTGAGAAGCTTGCTGGAGGTATCAGAAGTGCGAATGCTGACATGAGTAACGACAATGGGTGTGAAAAACACCCACGCCGAAAGACCAAGGTTTCCTGCGCAACGTTAATCGACGCAGGGTTAGTCGGTCCCTAAGGCGAGGCTGAAAAGCGTAGTCGATGGAAAACAGGTTAATATTCCTGTACTTCTGGTTATTGCGATGGAGGGACGGAGAAGGCTAGGCCAGCTTGGCGTTGGTTGTCCAAGTTTAAGGTGGTAGGCTGAGATCTTAGGTAAATCCGGGATCTTAAGGCCGAGAGCTGATGACGAGTTACCCTTTGGGTGACGAAGTGGTTGATGCCATGCTTCCAAGAAAAGCTTCTAAGCTTCAGGTAACCAGGAACCGTACCCCAAACCGACACAGGTGGTTGGGTAGAGAATACCAAGGCGCTTGAGAGAACTCGGGTGAAGGAACTAGGCAAAATGGCACCGTAACTTCGGGAGAAGGTGCGCCGGTGAGGGTGAAGGACTTGCTCCGTAAGCTCATGCCGGTCGAAGATACCAGGCCGCTGCGACTGTTTATTAAAAACACAGCACTCTGCAAACACGAAAGTGGACGTATAGGGTGTGACGCCTGCCCGGTGCCGGAAGGTTAATTGATGGGGTTAGCTAACGCGAAGCTCTTGATCGAAGCCCCGGTAAACGGCGGCCGTAACTATAACGGTCCTAAGGTAGCGAAATTCCTTGTCGGGTAAGTTCCGACCTGCACGAATGGCGTAACGATGGCGGCGCTGTCTCCACCCGAGACTCAGTGAAATTGAAATCGCTGTGAAGATGCAGTGTATCCGCGGCTAGACGGAAAGACCCCGTGAACCTTTACTATAGCTTTGCACTGGACTTTGAATTTGCTTGTGTAGGATAGGTGGGAGGCTTTGAAGCGTGGACGCCAGTTCGCGTGGAGCCATCCTTGAAATACCACCCTGGCAACTTTGAGGTTCTAACTCAGGTCCGTTATCCGGATCGAGGACAGTGTATGGTGGGTAGTTTGACTGGGGCGGTCTCCTCCTAAAGAGTAACGGAGGAGTACGAAGGTGCGCTCAGACCGGTCGGAAATCGGTCGTAGAGTATAAAGGCAAAAGCGCGCTTGACTGCGAGACAGACACGTCGAGCAGGTACGAAAGTAGGTCTTAGTGATCCGGTGGTTCTGTATGGAAGGGCCATCGCTCAACGGATAAAAGGTACTCCGGGGATAACAGGCTGATACCGCCCAAGAGTTCATATCGACGGCGGTGTTTGGCACCTCGATGTCGGCTCATCACATCCTGGGGCTGAAGCCGGTCCCAAGGGTATGGCTGTTCGCCATTTAAAGTGGTACGCGAGCTGGGTTTAGAACGTCGTGAGACAGTTCGGTCCCTATCTGCCGTGGACGTTTGAGATTTGAGAGGGGCTGCTCCTAGTACGAGAGGACCGGAGTGGACGAACCTCTGGTGTTCCGGTTGTCACGCCAGTGGCATTGCCGGGTAGCTATGTTCGGGAAAGATAACCGCTGAAAGCATCTAAGCGGGAAACTTGCCTCAAGATGAGATCTCACTGGAACCTTGAGTTCCCTGAAGGGCCGTCGAAGACTACGACGTTGATAGGTTGGGTGTGTAAGCGCTGTGAGGCGTTGAGCTAACCAATACTAATTGCCCGTGAGGCTTGACCATATAACACCCAAGCAATTTGAGTCGAAGAGACCAGATTGCGGTGTGTGAAGACGAAACGAACCGAAAGTTCGAAACGCACAAACACCGAAAGCTGTCACATACCCAATTTGCTGAAGCGAGGCCATCTGGTCACGACTCAGTACCCGAATTTCTTGACGACCATAGAGCGTTGGAACCACCTGATCCCATCCCGAACTCAGCAGTGAAACGATGCATCGCCGATGGTAGTGTGGGGTTTCCCCATGTGAGAGTAGGTCATCGTCAAGATTAAATTCCGAAACCCCAATTGCGAAAGCAGTTGGGGTTTTGTTTTAGTAGAAGTTCCTGTTTTTGCTGGCTTGTTACCGTGTTGACGGGCCAGATAAAGAATTTCTTGACGACCATAGAACATTGGAACCACCTGATCCCATCCCGAACTCAGAAGTGAAACGATGTATCGCCGATGGTAGTGTGGGGTTTCCCCATGTGAGAGTAGGTCATCGTCAAGATTCAATTCCGAAACCCCAATTGCGAAAGCAATTGGGGTTTTGTCTTTTCCGCAACCCGGAAACTCAATGATCAAACGGGTCTGCGTGCCTTGCTGATGCGTCGAGCCTGCCATTTGCGCCACCAGATATAGACGCCGGTTACCGACAAGCCTGCAATCATGACGCCTAACACTGCGATGATGATTTGCCCGGTAACCCCGAAGATCCGTCCGCCATGTATCGGAAGTTGCAATCGGTAGAACTGCTCGCCCAATGTTCCCTGTCCCGCTATCTCCTGCCCTAACAATCGACCGTCAGTACCATGAAAGAACAGCCAGGATTTGCCATGCGCTTCGGTGTCATGCTGCCCGAATCCGGCACCGTAAAAGTTGTATTCAAAGCTGTAATACAGTTCACCAATCGGTGCTGTCAGCCCTAGCCTTTTTCCTTCTTGCAACGCCATTTCGTATGCCTGTTGATAACTTAACTGCGTCGCGCCCAGTTCATCTGCGGGCATTCGTCCTCGCGCCTCGTAGACGCTCGGTTCGATCGGCGAAAATAACGACACGGCGGGCTTGAACACCTGACTGGGCAAGTTCATGGCCACGCTGCTGACAGCGATCGGCAGCAGCAACAACCACAGCCATAATCCCCCGGCGCGGTGCAGATCGAAGTTGAGCCGATAAGCGTGTCCGCCCTTTACTTTCCAGGCAGTCGACCACTTCTTCCAGAATGGCTTTCCCCGCGGCAACGTCAGCCAGAGGGCAACGAAACAATCGATCACCCAGGCAACCGCCACCAAGCCCATCAACCACAATCCCCAGTTGCCTGGCAACGTCAGGTTGTAGTGGAACTCGAGAATGAACGGGATGAGATTCTCTCGTTGAAAACAGCATTCGCCCCAATAGCGCTGACCCTTCTGCTCGGCGTTCACCGGATCCAGATAGAACACCTGATTGCGCTCATCGTATGGCTTGCCGGTCGCCGGGTTATTGCGCGCAACTGCGGCCAGCAACGCCGTATGGCCGACCTCGTCTGGATACTCCATGTACCAGACTTGCAGCGTCGGATGTGCCTTCTGTACAGCGTCAACCAAATCACCGGGAGGCAATCGCTCGCCCACTGCAGGCGCCGCATACAATTGCGGATTCAACCACTCGTCCAGCTCATGATTGAACGCCAGAATGCTGCCCGTCAGTCCGGCCAGCAACAAAAAGACCGCCGTCGCCAAACCGATATAGCGGTGCAACAACACGAGAAAAGCACGCATGAGAAACCCCCTGCAAAAACGACGAAGCCAGCGCCTGATAGCTCAGGCGCTGGCTTTTTCATGCACGAAACAAATGGTTAGAACTGGTAGCTGACCGTCGCCGCGACATTGCGCTCTTCGCCCATGTAGCAGAAGTTCAGGCTGGCACAGGAAGCCACATAGGATTCGTTGGTCAGGTTGTTTGCATTCAGGCGTACGTCGACGCCTTTCAAACCGACCTTGCCCAAGTCATAACCAATCGAGGCATCGAACAACGTATAGGAAGGCACCTTCAGGGTGTTTTCCGCATCGGCCCAGCTGTAGCCGACATAACGAACCCCACCACCCAGGCGCAAGCCATCGAGTGCGGCATTGTCGAATTTATAGTCTGCCCACAACGAGGCCATGTGCCGCGGCGCCTGGGTCGGTGAGTTGCCCTTGTTCTCGATAACGTCGGTTGGGGTGCTCAGGGTGCTGATCATCGACTTCGAATACTCAATGTCGGTAAAGGTGTAACTGCCGAGGAGTTTGAGGTTGTCGGTCAGTTGCGTGTGCGCTTCCAGTTCCAACCCCTGGGAGCGAACAGCCCCTACCGCGCGGTAGAAGTTTTCCTGCGGCAGCTTGGTCGCGAGGTTCTCCTGATCGATGCGAAACAGCGATGCAGTGAACAGGTTGTCGGTGCCCGGCGGCTGATACTTCAAGCCGATTTCCCATTGCGTGCCGTCGGTCGGTGCCAGCGGATTGCCGGCGCTGTCGGCGTAGGAGTTCGGGTTAAACGATTCCGAGTAGCTGATATACGGCGCCAGGCCGTTTTCGAACAGATACAGCGCACCGGCGCGACCGGTCAGTTTGGTGCGTCGATCGTTGATCTCGGTGCCGGCAGGGCGTCCTGCTTCGGCGATGCGGTTTTCGTCAGATGTCTCGACCCAGTCCTGACGCAGGCCCAGTGAGAAACGCCACTGGTCCATCTCGATCAGGTCTTGCAGGTAAACCCCGGTCTGCTCCAGGCGTCGCAGATAACTGGTCTCGCCGTACATATCGATGACCGAGTTGCCGTACATCGGATTGAAGGCGTTGATCGGAGCAAGACCGCCGCTGGTCCAGTCGACCACGGTTTTGCGCCGCTGATAGTCAGCGCCCAGCAGCACCGTATGCTTCGTCGCACCGGTAAAAAACTCGGCCTGGAGCATGTTATCGACGATGAACGCATGCAGGCGTTCATCACCGCCAGTGTAGTAGCGGTTCAGCTCGTTACTGGTCGGCGAAGTCCAGCCATAGGCGTAGACCTGATCCATGTTTACCTTGGAATCGAGGTAGCGGAAGTTCTGGCGCGCGGTGAAGACGTCGTTGAAGCGATGCTCGAATTGATACCCGAAGGATTGCTGGTCGCGCGAATAACCATCGATACCCGGCTCACCTTCAAAGAAATCCGTCGAGATACGCTGGCCGTTGCGCTGATGGATCGTGCCATCCGCCGGCACGCCGCCATGGTAGCCGCCATCCGGGTCGTGTTGCAGATAAGCCTGCAGTGTCAGCGAGGTGTCTTCGCTGAAGTCGATGCTGAGGGTCGGCGCCAGGGCGTAGCGCTTTTCCTTGTTGTGGTCGAATTGCGTGTCGGAGCGATCCGTTAAACCGGTCAGACGATAGGCAATGCGCTTGTCGTCATCGACTGGGCCGCTGAAGTCAAAACCGAACCCGCGTTGTCCCTGATTACCCACCGTGGCCTGTACTTGATGATAGGCCTCGTACAGCGGCTTCTTGCTCGTCAGCGCGACCAGACCGCCGGGTGAGCTGCGGCCATACAGCACCGAAGACGGGCCCTTGAGAATATCCACTCGCTCGAGGAAATACGGGTCGACTTGCAGGGTGCTGTAAGTACCGCTGTCACCCATCGACTTGAGACCATCGAGATAAATGTTATCCACCGAGCCATCGTTGAAACCGCGCATCGCCACGTAGTCGTAACGATGAGTCGCGCCATACGGATTGGTCAGCACGCCCGGGGCGTAGCGCATGGCCTGAGAGACGGTCTGTGAGCCTTGGTCATCCATTTGCTCGCGCGTGACCACGGACACGCTTTGCGAAGTCTCGAGCAATGCGGTACTGGTCTTGGTGGCGATCTGGCTGTGAGTAGCGTTGTAGCCCGCCATGCTGCCCAGCGCGTTGCCGAGGGCGAAGCCTTTGATGTCGGTGGTCGGCAGGGCCAGCGCTTCGCTCTCGGCGAGCGGGCGCAGGATGTAGCGGCTGCCATCCTGGCTGACCGCTTCCAGACCCGAGCCGCCGAGCAAATGGCTCAGCGCCTGATCGGTGGAATATTCGCCCCTAACCCCCGGTGAGTGGCGGCCCTGAGTCTGTTGCGGGGTCATCGACAAAGTGATGCCCGCCTGACGCGCAAACTGATTCAGCGCCTCGGCCAGCGGCCCCGCAGCGATGTCATAGCGCGGGCTGACCGCACCGGCAGTGACGTCGGCAGCGAGGCTCACGCCTGGCAATACACCCACACTCAGCGCGGTAGAAAACAGCGCGGCGCGAACGGCGTGCTGCAGCAGGCTCGATTCAATGGTGAAATTCAGAGAGTTCTTACAGTGGGCGCGGACAGTCATTGTGGGTTTCCGTAGGAAGTCGCAAACGCTTGGATTGAAGTGCTTACTGACTAAGCCGAAGCCCTTGCGAAAACCCGCCAAAAAATTTCACACCGCACGTTCCACGTTTACCCACCAGCGTGTCCGGTAGCGCAATTGCACCGGCAGGGTCTGCGGCAGTACCGCCAGCAGTTTGTCCGTGTCCTCCAGTCGGAACACCCCGGACAGGCGCAGGTCGGCTATCTGCGCTGCGCAATTGAGCACACCCTGACGGTAGCGCCCGACTTCATTGAGGAAATCACCGAGGCGCATATTGCGCGTGACGATCAAACCGTCGACCCACGCGCCGGCGTCCATATCCGGTGCCGGCACCGGGCGAATCTGCAGGTGGTCGATGCGGTAGCTCTGGCCGGCGACGGCTTCGACCGAATTACCGCCGGAAACAATGGCAACGCGGCCGCTGGTCACAGTGAGCCGGCTGCAATCGTTGTCCTGACGCAGAATGAAGCGAGCGCCAATGGGCGCATACGTAGCGTGACGGCTTTGCACGCGCAGCGGGCGATCGAACGGCGCGCCTTCGTCGGAGCCGCCACAGCTGACGATGATCTCGCCGCGAGTGAGTTTGATCAGCCGCTGCTGCGCCGTGTATTGAAGATCCACCGCGCTGGCCGTGTTGAGTTCGATGCGCGTGCCATCGGGTAATTGAAAACCGCGCTGCTCACCGGTCGCGGTGGCGTAATCGGCGCTCCATTGCTGCCAGGCCCCGCTGTCCTTGGCCAGCCACGCGGCGGAGCCCAACAGCAATGCGCCTGAGAGCAACTTCAAGGCCTGCCGCCGGCTGAGACCTTGCGCACTGTTTTCCAGCGTATTGAACGCCACTTGCGCGCCGGGCACCGCACGCAGGTTGCTGCTCAGTTCGGCTTGCAGCGACTGCACACGCTGCCAGGCCAGTTCGTGTTCATGATGTTCGGCCCGCCATTGTTCGCACTGGCGACTCAGCCGTGGATTGCCGTGGTTGTTGCGCAGGCGCAGCAGCCAGTGAATGGCTTGTTTGACCACTTGCGGTGGCGGCTCGGCGCGGCGGCCAAGTGCAGCGTTGTCCAGCGGCATCAGTGCGCGTACCGCAAGACATAACAGTGATACAGCGCTTCGGCAACGTAGCGTTCCACCGAGCGCAACGACAGCCCCATCTGCTCGGCGATCTGCTTGTGGGTCAGACCTTCGCACTGCGCCAGCAGAAAGGCCTGACGGACCTTCGGTTTCAGTCCTTCAAGCATGCGCGCGATGCTTTCCAGCAGTTCGATGATCAGGGAGCGGGCTTCGCTGCCTGGCGTTTCGGCTTCGGGCAAATCGGCGATGGTTTCCAGGTACGCACGCTCGATTTCTTCGCGGCGCCAATGATCGATCACCAAGCCACGAGCGATGGTGCGCAGGAACGCGCGAGGGGCTTTGAGCTCCAGGCGTTCGCTGCGTTGCAGCAGGCGGACGAAGGTGTCCTGTGCCAGATCCGCCGCATCCGCTGCGTTGCCCAGCCGCATGCGCAGCCAGGTGTTGAGCCAGCCGTGATGACAACGATAAAGCGTCTGTACCGCAAACTCGGGGGAGGACATGAACGCGACAGCCCGGACGTCACAAATGATAATTAGTCGCATTGTCTTCAAGGATCGCAGAGTTTGCAACCGCTGCTCACGCAACGCGCGGAAAAATCTTCCCCCAGCCGCTCTGGCCCGCCGTTCGGCGGGAATCCGACAGAAACGCGATCCATTTCCAACGCAACCCTAAGATTTCTCCCACGCGTGCCGACAGACTGGTGAGACATGCGTGCACCAAAGTAGAGCGGCCGGAAGAACGCTGCCTACGCTGTACATGGAATGTTGCATCCGGAACGCATCCCCACTTTTGGCATAAGAAGTCCCATGAAATGAATTTAAAGTTCAGCCATAAAATTCTGCTGGCCGCCTCGGGCGTCGTGGTCCTGGCGTTCGCGCTGTTCACGCTCTACAACGACTATCTGCAGCGAAGCACCATTCGCCAGAACCTTCAGTCTTCCGTTCAGCAGGCCGGTGATCTGACCGCCAGCAGCGTGCAGAACTGGATGAGCGGGCGGATTCTGGTGCTGGAAAACCTCGCGCAGAACGTCGCTCATCAGGGCAAGGACGCCGATCTGCCGGGGCTGGTCGATCAGCCGGCCTTCACCTCGAATTTCCAGTTCACCTATGTTGGCCAGGCCAACGGTGTGTTTACCCAACGCCCGGACGCGAAGATGCCGGACGGCTACGATCCGCGTCAGCGCCCCTGGTATAAGCAAGCGGTGGTCGCGGATAAAACCATGCTGACCCCGCCGTACATGGCCGCGGTTGGCGGGCTGGTAGTGACCATTGCCATGCCGGTGAAAAAGAACGGTGAATTGCTTGGCGTAGTCGGTGGCGACCTGAGTCTGGAAACCCTGGTCAAGATCATCAACTCGGTGGACTTCGGTGGCCTTGGCCATGCGTTCCTGGTCAGCGCGGACGGTCAGGTGATCGTCAGCCCGGACAAGGATCAGGTCATGAAAAACCTGAAAGACATCTACCCGAACACCAGCGTGCGCATCGAGAAGGGCAACCAGAACGTCGTGCTCAACGGCGAGGAGCGGATTCTGTCGTTCACCCCGGTCAACGACCTGCCGAATGCGCAGTGGTACATCGGTCTGTCGATCGATCACGACAAAGCCTACGCGGCGCTCAGCCAATTCCGCACCTCGGCGCTGATCGCGATGTTTGTCGCCGTGGCCGCGATTGCGTTGCTGTTGAGTCTGTTGATCAACGTCTTGATGCGACCGCTGACCACCATGGGCCGTGCGATGCAGGACATCGCTCAGGGCGAAGGCGATCTGACTCGCCGCCTCTCGGTAGAAAGCAAAGACGAATTCGGCGAACTGGGCAGTGCCTTCAACCAATTCGTTGAACGGATTCACGCGTCGATTTCCGAAGTGTCCTCGGCCACCCGTCATGTGCATGACCTGTCGCAACGGGTCATGGCCTCGTCGAACGCCTCGATCGTCGGCTCTGACGAACAAAGCGCGCGCACCAACAGCGTCGCGGCTGCCATCAATCAATTGGGTGCTGCCACCCAGGAGATCGCCCGCAACGCTGCCGATGCTTCGCAACACGCCAGCGGCGCCAGCGAGCAGGCCGACGACGGACGCCAGGTGGTCGAGCAGACCATTCAGGCGATGACCGAGCTGTCGCAGAAGATCAGTCTGTCGTGCACGCAGATCGAAACCCTCAATGCGAGCACCGACAACATCGGCCACATTCTCGATGTGATCAAAGGCATTTCGCAGCAGACCAACCTGCTGGCGCTCAACGCGGCGATCGAAGCGGCGCGTGCCGGTGAGGCCGGGCGTGGTTTTGCGGTGGTAGCGGACGAAGTACGTAACCTTGCCCATCGCACTCAGGAATCGGCGGAAGAGATCCACAAGATGATCACTTCGCTGCAGGTCGGCTCGCGTGAAGCGGTGACCACGATGAATGCCAGTCAGGCGTCCAGCGAGCAAAGCGTGGAAGTGGCCAATCAGGCCGGTTTGCGCCTGGTCAGCGTGACCCAGCGCATCGGCGAAATCGACGGCATGAACCAGTCGGTGGCCGCGGCCACGGAAGAGCAGACCGCCGTGGTCGAAACCCTCAACGTCGACGTCAACCAGATCAACCTGTTGAACCAGCAAAGCGTGGCCAACCTCAACGAGACGTTGAAGGATTGTGATGCGTTGTCGCAGCAGGCCAACCGGTTGAAGCAGTTGGTGGACAGCTTCAAGATCTGACCTCAAATCAGGCCGCGTTATCGTTCATCGCGAGCAGGCTCACTCATACAAATTGACCGGTTTTTGTCTGAAGGAACCCGGTCAACTGTAGGAGTGAGCCTGCTCGCGATAGCGGTCTAAAACTCACCGCCCGACTCAAGCCTTAAACAAACAGCTTCAAAACATTCCCCATCGCATCATCAGCAAACCCCTGCACAAAATCCCTGAACCCCGGCAGCGCTTCCTCCCCGCCCGACGCCGGCTCGGCAATGATCGTCCAGGTTGCCCGCGATTGCCCTTCGCCCAGCGCCTCGACATTCATCGCCGCCCACAGATTCGCCACGCCCAAGGTGTTGTAGATCGTCGTCCAGGTCATGCTCCGTGCCTGCTCATCGCGGGAGTTGAGTTGCTCGACTACAACGTTGCCGTCCTTGAAGATTTTCTTGCGCAGCGAGGACACGCCTTCGCCGGTCATTTCGATGTGCGACAGCACCGGAATGAAACGCTCGAAAGCGCCAAAGTTGCCGACCACTGCCCAGACTTGCGCCGCGTCCGCCGGCACTTGCACCGAAGACACGACGTGGCAGCCGTGGGGGTTTTTGATCAGGGTGTCCGGTTGCAGATTGCTCATGGTGGTGCTCCTTTCATGTTGCGTCAGATGAAGTTGATTTCTTTCAGGTAATCGCAGCCGCGGCGCAGCAGTGCCGGGGATTTCTGTGGGTAATGCGCGCCCATCTGCTGCACGCCGGCTTCAGCGTTGGCGTGGCCGATCAGGGAGATGTCGCCGATGTCTTCTTCGAAGCCGTTGAGGTAGAAACCGAGCACGCCGAACAGCGCGTTGTCGGCGTCGACCCGGCTCAGCTGCTGTTGCCAGTCGGCGACGCTGACCAGCGAAAACTCGCTGCCGTTTTCGCGGAACGAAGCGACGTAGGCGTCCCAGCTCAGCGGCTCGGGGTTGTGCAGGTTGAACACCGCACGGTCAGGCGAATAACGGCTGGCATGGAAGGCGATGAAGCGGGCCAGGAAGTCCACCGGCATCAGATCGAAATTCAACGCGAAGGCCGGGACCTGGCCGAGTTGAATCGAACCCTTGAGCATCAGCATCAAACGGTTCTTGTGCGGCTGGCAGACGCCGCTCAGGCTGTTGAAACTGATGTTGCCGGGGCGATACACATTGACCCGCACGCCACGCTCTCGGGCCCTTTCGAGAATGCGCTCGCCAACCCACTTCGACAGGTTGTAGCCGTTGCGGATGTAGATGGGTGGCGTCGTCGCGGCCGGCAGTTCCAACACGCGACCCGCGTCATCGACGCTGCTGGACGCCGACAATGTCGAGACGAAGTTGAAGACCTTTTTGCTTTGCCCTTCGCACAGGCGCAGCAGGGCGAAAATCGGCTCGACGTTGTCCGCTGCCAGCGACTCGTAATCAAGCACATGGTTGACGTTGGCGGCGTTGTGCACCAGTGCGCCGAACTCATGATCGAGGCGCTGATGATCCGCGTCGCTCAGGCCCAGTTGCGGGCGTGTGAGGTCCGCCTCATAGACCCGCACGCGACTCAGATCCAGGTGCTCCAGGCGATTCTCGCGCAACGCTTGGGCAAAGCGCTGCGCTGCCGTTTGCCCGCCACCGTCACGCACCAGACAGGCGACTTCGCTGGCGCCCCAACCGAGCAGCGCTTCGACAATATGCACGCCGACAAAACTGTTGGCGCCGGTGACGATGACCTTGTGCACATCGCCCATGCGGCTGATCGGCAACGCCTGGATATCCAGCGTGCGTTCGGCGTCAGCCATGGCCTGAGCGCTGAGCACGGCGCTGTCATCGGTGCCGCGCACCAGGGTTGCGAGCTTGGCGATGGTCGGCTGTTCGATGAAGCGATTGATCGAAATGCTGCGGCCGAATTCTTCACGCAAGCGCAGCAACATTCGCGACAGCAGGATCGAATGGCCGCCCAGATTGAAGAAGCTTTCATCGGTGGAAATATCGCTGCCCGGCAGCTCCAGCAACTCGGCCCAGATTTCCAGCAGCAGCGCTTCGTCGGCAGTGACCGGCAGGCATTTCGGCCCGCTGTCCCGCATGCTCACGGGCATTTCCAGCAACGCCTTACGGTCGACCTTGCCGTTGCTGGCGGAGGGCATGCCGGGGAGTTCAGTCCACGCCACCGGTTGCATGTAGTCCGGTAGAAATTGCCGGGCGTGAGCCTTCAGTTCGTCGCGGGCAGTCGGCGATTGCGGCTGAGCGAGAAAGGCCAGAATCCTGCGCTGACTGTCGATCACTACCGCCACTTGCCGGTACAACTGGCTCTCGCGCAGGCAGCGTTCGATCTCCTCCGGCTCGACCCGGAAACCGCGGATCTTCACCTGATTATCGCGCCGCCCACACAATTCGATACCTTGCTCGCCCCACCGCGCCATGTCGCCAGTGCGGTAGGCGCGCAGTGTCTGGCCGTCCGGCAGATTCAGGCGCAGATAGCGCTCGGCCGTCTGCTGCGGATTGTTCAGATAACCGAGGCAGACGCCGGGGCCGACGATGAACAATTCGCCAACGGTGTTCTCCGCCACCGGTTGCAGATCGTCATCAAGAATCAACACCTGGCTGTTGGCGATCGGCGCGCCGAGGCTGCGGTTGCTGTCGCCCGGTTGCAGTTGTCGCGCGGTGATCAGCACGGTGGCTTCGGTCGGACCGTAAAGGTTGTGCAGGGTGCCCTGACGGGTCAGTTGCTCGATGACGTACGGCTCGCAGACGTCGCCGCCGGTCATCACCTGCACGCCTTCGAGTTGCTCCAGCGGCAGAATGCTCAACAGCGCTGGCGGCAGGAAGGCGTGAGTCAATTGCCGGCGCCGGATCAGCGCCACCAGTTGCAACGGATCGCGCCGTTGCGTGTCGTCGGGCACCACCAGTTCGGCGCCGCTGAGCAAAGTCGCAAAGATATCGATCAGCGACGAATCGAAGCTCAGCGAGGAGAACTGCAGCACTCGGCTCTCGGCCTGCAACTGCGCGTAATCGGCGTACCACGCCGTGAAATGCGCGAGGTTGGCCTGGCTGAGCAACACACCTTTCGGGTGCCCGGTGGTACCGGAGGTGTAGAGCGCCATACAGGGTGCATCGAGCTCGGGGCGCTGACGCATCAACGGCAGGTCGAGATCCGCTGCGGCGCTGTCGATGAGACTGACGTCCAGCCCGGCCAGGCTTTCGCTGAGCGGTTGCTCGCCGTCATGCAGCAACAGCAGCGCGCCGGCGTTTTGCGCAATGTACTGCTGGCGCGGCAACGGATGGCTCGGCTCCAGCGGCAAATACACGGCGCCGCTGCCGAGGATTGCCAGGATCGATGCGAACAGCTCGGGACTTTTCGGCAGGCAGACCGCGACGATCCACGGCTGCGGATGCGGCTCCAGCAACGCTTGCAGGCGCTGCTGAATCGCTCGGCTATGGGCGTGCAACTGGCGATAGCCGATGGCGCACTCGCCGAGGTGCAGCGCCGGCCGTTCAGCGTGCTGGATCAGGCTCTGTTGCAGACGCTCAATGACGCTCACTTGTGCCTGTTCCAGCAGCGCGGCATTCGCCGTGTCGTTGCGTCGATGGACGTAAGCCAGGCTGTCGAGAAAGCGCAGGTTTTCCATGCGCTCGAAATCCGGCGCGGTCAGCGGGGCGAGCTGTTGCAGATAGTCGCCGTCGCGCGACAGGCGACTGACCAGCAGCGCCACTTCATCGACCACATGCGCCAGAACTCGCTGGCGCAGTGCCTGACCATTGCCTGACGGCTCATCGCCGATCGGCACGCGGCTGATCAGTGACGAGCCGCGAAAGCACAGCAGGTCGAGGATCGGCAAACCGGCGCGAATCGCACCGACGCCCAGACGCAAATGCAGGTGCGGGATGGCGCAGCGATCGCCGGCGCCAATGAAGCCGTCGTCAATAATCAGATCCACCGGCGCTTGCGCAGCGGCGCTGCGTTGCACCGCGTGACCGTGTTGTTCAAATTCCAGCGCCAGATCGGTCATGGCCTGGCTGGCGCCAATCAGCAAAATGTCGAGACGTTTCATGAAGACCTCCTTGTCAAACCAGGTAGTCGCGCAGGGCGTGCTGCACGCAGGTTGCGTCGAGCAGCGAGCTGTTGTGGAAGAACCTGACGATATTGCCCACCAGCGGGTGATGGCGATTGATCGGGAAGGCCAGGCCGGCCATTTCCTCCCGGAGCGAACAGCGCGTGGCTTCGCTGACCGGCAGCGCATCGATCAGGCGCAGGTCGAAGGACTTCTGAATGTCGTTGGTCAGGTAGTGGCCGATGAACACCGGCAGAATCTGCGCGATGGTTTCGCGGTCGGCTTCGCTCGCGGTGTGCCAGTAGATACGCACCATGCGCGCCCAGAAACTCGAGTGGCGACCCTCGTCGAGCAGGTGATCGGCCATCAGCCCTTTGATCGATGGCTTGACCGTGTCGTCGCGGGCGAACGCGGCGACATCGCCGGTCACGGTGTTTTCCGCGATGGCCACACAAATCAGTTCTACGGCGCTGCGCAAATGCTCCGGCGCCAACGCCACGGCGGTGGGGATCGCCCGGCTCAGTTCGATCTGGTCGGGTAGCTGGATCGGTTCGATGCCAGTCATGGCGACCGTCTGCTGCATGAAATCCATCGCCACCAGCGCGTGGTAATCCTCATCGACCACCACGGTCATCGCGTCGTAACGGCAGGCGAAGGGGAATGCCACGGCGAAGCGATTCTTGGCGATGCTGCGCGCAGTTTTGTCGACGATTTCCGTCTCGAAAATCACCACATCGTTGATGAACTTGTACAGCGTCTGCACGAGGGCGAAATCACGTTGCTCTGGGCATTCGCGCAGGAAGGTTTCGCTGAGCACCAAGGGTTGGCGGCTGAGCGGATAGATCAGGCGCTCGTCGTCTTCCAGCACCCGGCGCGGCCGGGTGCGAATGGTCGCGCGCTGTTCCCAGGCGTCGGCGAAAGATTGATAGTCGGCAGCGTTCATTGGACCACCTCCGCCACCGGTTCGCGCATGCTCAGGCGCAGGCCGTCCCACAAAGCGATGCGGCTTTCCACGGCGGCGACGGCGCTGGCATAGACCTCCGTCTCGCGTTGCGGGTCGCCGTCGACCAGACGCTGGAGCAGGTGCTCGGCCGCCGGGCCGTGATCTTCGGAGTCGACCTCGATATGCCGCTGCAAGTAATAGCGAAAGGTCGGGGCCTGCTCGATGCCGATGCCCCAGTCATCAAGGATGCGCTGGAACATGCACGGAATTACGCTTTCGCGGCCGTGCAGAAACGCCGCAGCGACGCTGTGCCCCGGCGCATGCAGCGCTGTGTGCAAAGTGTCGCGGACGAACTGCGCGGCGGCCGGATCAACCTCGACGCTTCGCAGCGCGACGTCGTAGCTCACGCCTTCCTGTTGCAGCGCGACGAAACGTTCGACCGCTGTGGTGCTGGCGCCGATTTCGCGCATGGCGTCCAGGTACAACTCGAAGTGGCTGTAGTGCCCATCGACCAGGCGATCGTCCGACTCCTCGCCAAGCACGATTTCGTTGATCAGCCGGGCGGCCTGCGGATCGCGCGGTGGTAACCAGGGCAATCGGGTGCAGGTCAGTTCCTGCTGCAGGCGCTTGGTCAGCGACATGAAGTCCCACACGGCGAATACATGGGTTTCCATGAAACGACGCAATATTGATAACGAAGTGATCTCGGCAAAGATTGGATGATTGCTGAGTTCGACTTTCTTCAAGGCGAGTTGGTGCTTGGAAGGCATGATGACGTCCTTAATCATTGGGGTGAAATGGAACTGCTTGTGCAATTGCGCAGTTAATGCTGCGCCGGGTTAGTTGTGTGTCCGCATCAATTGAAGTTGGGTGCCGGTAAACAAACTGCCCGGCGTGTTTTTGCGCAAAGCCCTGCTATGCAGGCGTGCGGCCTGTGCGGTGCGCTACTTCATGGCGCCGCGTGCCGAAGCGAACACCAGGCTCAACTTCGGCGAAGAAAAACTAATACAGGAAGCAAACATTTAACAAGCGCAATTTTAATTAATTTAAGTTTGTTGTTTTTCAAGTGCGTAAAGTTTCAATAAGACTTTCGGGAAAAGTTTTATTTGGGCGTAGTTACTCCTTTCAGCCAATAACGGCCAAAATTGGATAACAAGAGTGAATGCCTCACTCGAAGCAACTTTTTATTGAAAAGAATTGATTGATTGATAGGGGATGAAAGTTGGCCGGGACCGGCGCCAGAACTTCCTTTTTCCCGTGACAAGGCTCCTTCCGTAGGTTCCTGTTGCGGGGACTGCACCGTCAGGTCGGCGCGTCCCCGTTCTGTATGGGGTGGCCGTTCAAGAGTGCGGGTAATTTGTCGCTACGGCTATGACCGATTCGTCGGTGCCAAGCCGTGAGGATTGGGCAGAACGGCGCAGGAGAGGGCGAGGGGGTGCGCGGACTCGCCCGCCGCGGGGCGGGCGATCGCTTGGGGATTTGTAAGCGGGTGATTCGCGGGAGTTACGGTCTCAGCGGGCAACCGAACGGCTTTGTGCCGCAGGTGTAGCGAGGTAGCGGGTGATGACCTCGACACCGCGGTTGAGGTGCTGCTCCAGCAGTTCGATAGACAGCTTGATGTCACGCTCGCGCACGGCTTGGAGCATCGCCCGGTGATCGTCCTGGGACAATTTGCCCAGGCCCATCGACTCAAGGTTGAAACGCAGGAAGCGCTCTTCTTCGTTAAGCCCGTCCTCGACGAGACGCAGCAGGCGTTTGTTCGGCGCTTTGCTGTACAGGGCCATGTGGAACAAACGGTTGAGCCGGCCGATTTCGGTGTAATCGTGCTGCGCTTCCAGCTCCTCGATATACGCGGCGGCCTGGGCGTGATCGGCTTCGGTCAGCAGCGGGATCGACTGACGCATGGCTTCGGATTCGAGCAGGATGCGCAACTCGTAGGTTTCGGTGGCATCGCCTTGAATCAACGGCGCGACCACTGCGCCTTTGTGCGTGGTCACACTCAGCAATTCCTGCGCTTCGAGCTGGCGCAAGGCTTCGCGCACGGGCATGCGGCTGACACCGAACAGATCCGCCAGATCCTGCTGGCGCAGCGCCGTACCGCAGGGCAATCGACCATCGAGAATCGCCGAACGCAACGTTTCTTCAATGACCGAACGGGCCAGATGCGCAGGAATCGGTCCGTCGACTTTAATGCTGTGCAGCGGTTTGGGCTTCTGTGTCACGACTACGCACCCTGTAGGTCGGTGATTTGGATCCAAATGACACTAGTGATTGCTCTACAGCTTGTCAAACCGTGTAGAAGAACGCGGTTACATTTACAGTTTAGCGTGCCAGTGATGATCTCATGGTGCCATTGTTTTTTAGCGGGCTAAGCTTCAACATCGAACGCTTCCCTTCCTGCCCTCTGGAAACCTGCTGTGGCGGTACGATTCGCGATCCCTCGGACGTTGCGCTGGTCAGGCTGCGCACTGCTGCTGGCCGGCGTCATGCTGGGCGGCCTGCATGCCGATTGGGATTTTTCCGCGATCAGCCGCAAGGCCACTGCGCTCTACGGGCCGCTCGGCGCCGGCCAGCAACGCATCGATGCCTGGCAGAATCTGTTGGCAACACAGCAGCAAGCCAGCGAAACGGACAAGCTGAAAGTGGTGAACCTGTTTTTCAACAAACAGGTGCGCTACGTCGAAGACATCGACCTGTGGCGGCAGGTCGACTATTGGGAAACCCCCATCGAAGCCTTGTGGAAGGGCGCCGGCGACTGCGAAGACTATGCGATCGCCAAGTATTTCAGCCTGCGCCACCTCGGGGTTTCCAGTGACAAGCTGCGCATCACCTACGTCAAGGCACTGCGCCAGAACCGCGCGCACATGGTCCTGACTTACTATGCGACCCCCGATGCCATGCCGCTGGTGCTCGACAGCCTGATCGATCCGATTCAGCCGGCATCGCAGCGGACTGATTTGCTGCCCGTCTACTCTTTCAATGCCGAAGGGCTGTATCTGCCGGGGGCCAAGGGCAACAAGAAGGTTGGCGACACCAAACGCCTGTCACGCTGGCAGGATGTCTTGAAGAAAATGCAGGCCGAAGGTTTCCCGGTCGAGACGACTAACTAGGAGCACGCGCTCAGATGTCTTTGTTCAAACAGCTGTTGATCGCTATCTGTCTGTTCCTGGTGGTCGCCTTCACCGGCAGCTTCATGGTCAGTCTGGAGAGCTCGCGTACCCAGTACGTCAATCAGTTGCGCTCCCACGCGCAGGACGCCGCGACGGCGCTGGCCTTGTCGCTGACGCCGAATATCGACGACCCGGCGATGGTCGAGCTGCTGGTCAGCTCGATTTTCGACAGTGGTTATTACGCCAGCATTCGAGTGGTCAACGTGAAGACCGATCAGACCATCGTCGAGCGCAGCGGCATTCCCGCCGTGAGCAATGTCCCGGACTGGTTCGTCAAACTCATCGGCCTGGAACCGGCCGGTGGCGACGCCTTGGTCAGCCGTGGCTGGGAGCAGGCGGCGCGGGTCGAGGTGGTCAGCCATCCGATGTTCGCCGTGGCCAAGTTGTGGCAGAGCGCGCTGGGCAGCCTCGGCTGGCTGTTGCTCTGCGGTGCGCTGAGCGCAGTACTCGGTGCGTTGCTGTTGCGTCGGCAGTTGAAGCCGCTGGATTACATGGTCCAGCAGTCCCACGCGATCGCCCGGCGCGAATTCCTCAGCCTGCCGGAGTTGCCGCGCACGCCGGAATTGCGCCGTGTGGTGCAGGCGATGAATCAGATGGTCGAGAAGCTCAAGGCGCTGTTTCAGGAGCAGGCCGAACGCAGTGAAAAACTGCGCGCCGAGTCCTATCAGGACAATCTTACCGGGCTGGCCAACCGGCGTTATTTCGAGATGCAGCTCAATGACCGCGTGAGCAATCCGGAGCAGGCCAGTTCCGGTTATCTGCTGCTGTTGCGGGTCAAGGATCTGGCCGGCCTCAACCAGCGCCTTGGCGGCCAGCGCACCGATGAATTGTTGAAAGCGGTGGGCGAGCAACTATCGCGCGAATGCGCCAAATACCCGGAAACCCAGAACCTGATTACGCGGATTCGTGGCGGTGAGTTTGCCGTGCTGGCGCCGGGGCTGGTCCGCGAAGAGGCGCTGCAACTGGCACAGAATCTCGACAGCGCGCTGAGCAGTCTGCATGCCACAGGCGCGACCGACGTCGCTGCGGTGGCGTCGATCGGTCTGGCGCCGTTTGCTCACGGCGATTCGCCGCAACAGGCCCTGACTCTGGGCGATCAGGCGCTGGCGCAGGCTGAAGGGCAAGGCGAGCAGAACTGGGCGTGCATCGATCAAAGCCTGACGGCGGATGTAGGCGATGATCACCACGCCTGGCATCGCTTGCTCGATCAGGCTTTGAATCAGCAGCGTTTCGAGTTGTATTTCCAACCGGTGGTAGCGGCGCAGGACACGCAACTGGTGCTGCATTACAAGGTGCTTTCTCGCTTGCTCGACGAGCAAGGCCAGACCATCCCGGCCGGGCGCTTTCTGCCGTGGCTGGAGCGCTTCGGCTGGACGGCGCGGCTCGACCGCCTGATGCTCGAGCGCGTGCTGGAGCAAATGAAAGAGCACGAAGATTCGCTGGCGCTGAACCTGTCCTCTGCGACCCTCGCCGATCCGCAGGCATTGAACAAGGTCTTCGAGATTCTCCGCGCACATTCCAACCTCGGTCCGCGCCTGACCCTGGAAATCGGCGAAGAGCAGTTGCCCGAACAAGCGCTGCTGGAGCAACTGACCCGACGCCTGCGCGAATTGGGCTTCTCCTTGAGCCTGCAGCGCTTTGGCGGTCGCTTCAGCATGATCGGCAACCTGGCGCGGCTGGGCCTGGCGTACTTGAAGATCGATGGCAGCTACATTCGGGCGATTGATCAGGAGAGCGACAAACGCCTGTTCATCGAAGCGATCCAGCGCGCGGCGCACAGCATCGATCTGCCGCTGATTGCCGAGCGGGTCGAGACTGAAGGCGAGCTGTCAGTGATTCGCGAGATGGGCTTGTATGGCGTGCAGGGGCAGTTGCTGGGTGAGCCGAAGCCTTGGCGGTGAGTCATCGCAAAAGCAACCCTCACCCTAGCCCTCTCCCAGAGGGAGAGGGGACTGACCGTGGGATATTGATGTAATACGCCGACCTGCAAGAACTCCGCTGAATCCATAATCGGCCCGATCTCTCAGGTCGACGTATAGCGCCAGACACCTCGGTCGGCGCCCTCTCCCTTCGGGAGAGGGGTGGGCGGGCGGCGTTCCGATGAGGGTAGGCTCTTGATTCCGGGTGGATTAGATCAACCCGCCCTCATCCTCATCGATCAACTGGCTCAACCCGCCCAGCGCCTCACGCGCCTGGTTGCGGTCCATCAGTTTGGCCTGGGCCGCGGGGGGCAGGTCGGTGACGCGGATCACGCCTTTTTGGGTCAGCACCTGAATCAGGTCGTCGAGTACCCGAATCATCTCGAAGTCGCTCTGCTTGAGCTGTTTGAGGCTGTTCTCCACGGCTTCGTTGGCGTACCACGCCTGGATTTCATGGTTGTCGGCCGGCAGCGTTTCCGTGGCTTCGGCGTACGCCGCAGCTTCCACGCGAATCAACTGGCCTTGCGCATCGCGTTGCACGTAAAACATTGAGCATCCCTCGGAAAAGAACCAGCGTCGTGCTGTCAGCAGCATAGCCAACTGTGCGCAAGTATGCGGTGCAACGATGAAATCGTCACCGGGGTGACTGACACAACGCAACGGCCGCCCCTGAGGGCGGCCGTTTTGTTTATGCATCAGCTGTTGTTGTGGTCGACCTTGATGGTCGGGTCGCTGCCGGCAATCAGGTTGTGCAGGCTGGCGCTCGACCAGTTGTTGCCTTCCAGTTTGATCGTCACGTCCGGTGTTGCCGCCGCGGCATCGCCGGAGTTGAACTTGCCCCCCGAGCTGACTTGCAGCGAGGACGTGCCGTCGACCGTGGTGATCTTCAGGAAGTTGTCGATGGTGCTGCCGGTCTCGCCCTGCAGCAGGTCGCGCAGGTCGATGCGGTCACCGTCGGCGGCCTTGAAGTCCTTGATCACATCACTACCGGTGTCGCCTGCCTTCCACACGAAAGTATCGGCACCGGAACCACCGATGAGGATGTCGTTGCCCTTGCCACCGATCAACGTGTCGTTGCCGCTGCCGCCGAGCAGGATGTCATTGCCTTTGCCGCCATCGAGCAGGTCGTTGCCGCCCGAGCCGAACAGGATGTCATTGCCTGCGCCGCCCAGCAGGGTGTCGTTGCCGTCATGCGCACCGGACACATCGAACGCCTGATAGTGCTCGGTGATGTACTGGTGCACGTTGCTGGTGCTGACTTTGCTGACATCGACGCCGGTTTCCTTGGCGACGAACGCCTGCATCGCCTGATAACCCTCACCGGCAATGCCGTTGAAGCTCACCAGATCGCCGAACAGGATGTCGTTGCCGTCGCCGCCGTTGACGGTGTCGTTGCCCGGCATCGTCGCTTCGGTGTGGCCGATGATCGAGTTGGCCAGATCCTTCGGATCGATGTTGGTCTGCGGTGTTTTATCCGAGTCGTAGGGCTTCAGATCGTTAAGGCTGACGCCGCTGTTGAGACCGATGGCTTCGACGTTCGACAGGCCATTGAGCAACGCGAAGCTGCTGGTGGAATTGTCGGTGGTGTACCAGTCGGTGCTGTTGCCGCTGCCGTTCAGACTCGACAGCTCGTAGGTACCGTCACCCTGAGCGTGAATAGTGCCCAGATTGCTCCAGTTCCAGTTGCCGTTTTTGTACGTCTGCAAAACCACAGTGCCAGCGCTGTTGATGCTCAGGTAATGGGTGTTGTCGATGTACGTGCTGAAGCTGTCGCCCGGCTTGTAGTTGCTGGTATTGACCACGCTGTCGAGCCTGACGCTGCCGTACAGCGTCGGGTTGGTCTGTTCGCCGCTCTGGTAGTAGGTCGGCTGGCCATCGGTGATGAAGTACGTCAGGTTCTTCGCCCCGGTGTTGGCCACCGCGTCAGCACTCTGGAACCAGTTGGCCGTGGTCTTGAACACGTCCTCGTAGTTGGTGCCGCCGCCGGAGCCCATCGAGTCCAGCACCGCTTTGAGCAGGGTCAGCGCGTTCGGGTCGTTGAGGTTGACCGACACCGATTTGTTGACCTGGGTATCGAAGTCCACCAGGAAGATGTTCACCGTGCCTGAGTTGCTGCCGCCCAGGCTTTGCTTGAGGGTGTTGAACACCGAGGTCAGCGAGTCCTTGGCCGCGTTGAGCGACGATGCGCTCATGCTGCCGGAGCTGTCGACCATGAAGGCAATGTTGTAGTTGGTGCCCGGCACCACGGTCAGACCACCGATGTCGGCGACGATGATGTCGTTGCCATCGGTACCGGTGACGGTGTCGTCGCCCGAAGTTGCCACGACCGCGTTGTAGACCGCTGGCACCACAGTGACCGGAATGGTCGCGGTGCTGCTCGCCGAACCGCCGACCATTTCAGTGGAGGTCGAGGTCACCGTCAGGTTGAATTGGCCGTTGTAGTAGGTCGGCGGGGTCACGGTCAGGCTGCCGAGATTCCAGCCGGTGACGTTGGCTTCGCCGTTGCTCGCGGTGACGGTGAAGGTATGCCCGGCGCCATCGCTGAGTACCGAACCGACCGGTGCACCGCTGATTTTCACGCTCAGGGTTTCCGAGCCGTCAGTATCGGTCAGCGCGGTGCTGATCGCCGACAGTTTCACCGTGGTGCCTTCGGCGCCAGTGTTGAGCTTGTAGCCGTCGTAATAGCCTTCGCCGTTGGTGCCGTGCAGATCGGAGACGGTGACGCCCGAGTTGATCAGATCCTGCACGCCGGTGTAGATCGGCACGCCAGCATTGCTCAGGTCGATCGGCGTGCTGCCATTGACCGACAGGTTGACGTCGTAGCTGCCCGGGCCGCTCTGGTTGTGGTGGTAGATGTCGAGTGTGTAATAGCCGCTGGTGGTCGGGGTGAACGATCCGTTGATCGCCCCGCCCGCCCCCCAAGTGCCCGACGCCACGTTCTTGCCGCCGATGGTGATCAGCAAGCTGTCATCGGCGACACCGCTGAAGGTGTAGGTCTTGCCGGCTTCCAGGTACATCAGGCCCGAGGTCTTCGACGCTGTGCCGGCGGTCACGCTGCCGTCGGACTGTACGTTGGTCACATTGCCGCTGGAGTTCGGCGTGCCGGCGCCATCGATGACGTTTTTCAACGTGGTCGAGTCCGCGCCATTGCCGCTGGTACCCAGGCCGGACAGACCGGTCCAGACTTCCTTGATCAGTCCGGTGGACTTCACGCTATTGTCGGCCACGTTCACAGTCGGCGCGTCTGCCACGGGCGTGATGTCGATTTTCACCGTGCCGGTGCTGCCCAGCAGTTGACCGTCGGTTGGCTGGAACTTGATCTGCGCGTAATCCGCCTGGTTGTTGCCCAGGCCGGTGCCGCCGTAGCCATTGACACCCGACTCGTTGGCATCCGGCAGGAAGCGCAGCTTGCCCGCGTCGATGTCGGCCTTGGTGAAGGTCTGGTTATTGGCCACGTCCTTCCAGGTCGAGCCGTCCAGATACTGCAGTTTGCCTTCGCCCGGCAGCTGGGTGATCTTGATCCCAAGGCTGCTGGCCGGGCTATCAACGTCGCTGACACCGAAGGTCGACCAGCCAAGTACCAGCGGCGTGTCTTCGCTGCCGGTGACATTGCTCGGCGCCGCCACCGGTGCATCGTTGACCGCCACCACGTTGACCGTGGTGGTCGCGGTGTTGGAGTAGTTGCTGCCATCGGTCACGGTCACGGTGATGATCCGCGGCACGCTGCTCGGGTTTTCGCTGCCGTTGGTGAAACTGATGTTCTTGATGACCTGCATGTAGTCGGCCAGCGTCGCGTTACCCGACAGGGTCAGGGTCACCGTGCCGTTGGTGCTGTTGGCATTGATGGTGATGCCGTTGACGCTGTTGCCCAGGTTCAGCGCATCGCCGTCCTGACGGTTGGTCAGGACCACGGTGGCGCCGGTCAGCAGGGTGCTGTCCGGGTCGGTGATCTTGATATCGGTGTCGGCAATCGACACGCCCGCGCCCGGAGTGTTTTCGGTGAACGTCACTTTGTAATCGGCACCGGTGGCGCCGCTGGAGTTGTTGGCATCCAGATCGAGTACCGGTGGCGCATCGTTGTCGATGATCGAGGTGCTGACGCTGCCGTTAGTGGCGCTGACCGCGAGGTTCTCGAAGTTGCCGCCAGTGGCCGAATCGATCTTGACCACGAAATTTTCGGTGCCTTCGGTGATCTTGTCATCGAGGGTGGCGACGTTGAACTGCGCGCTGCTCGCGCCCGCCGGAATCTTCACGGTGTAGACGCCGGTGAAATCCGACCCGTCGGCGGCGGTGCCGCTGTAGACGATTTTCAGGGTCACTTCGGTTTGCGCCGGGTGGTTCAGGCTGACGGTGTAGGTGGCAGTCTGGCCTTCGGTCACCGAGGTGCTGCCGCTGATGCTGACGGTGGTGGTGTCGACCGTGTCGGTGACGCTGGTGACCGCCGGAGCGGTGCTGGTAACGAGATTTTCGAAACCGCCGCCGCTGGTGCCGGTGATGGTTGCCTGCACGCTGCCAGCGTCTTTGTAGACGTCGTCGGACGGCGCAGCCACAGTCGCGGTGCCGGTGGTTTCGCCAGCCTTGATGGTGATCACGGCGCCGTTGGACAGGGTTACTGTCACAGGTGAACCGGCAGGGTTGGTCAGCGTCGCGGTGTAGGTAATCTGACCACCTTCGGCCACAGAACCGGTTGCACTGAGCGACAGGTTAGTGGTGTCGACGGTGTCAGTCACGTTGGTGCTGACCGGGGTTTTGTCGGCTACGAGGTTTTCGAAGTTGCCGCCGGTCACGTTGGTGATCGAGTTGGTCAGCGGAGCGTTGCCAGTCAAGGCATCGTTCGGTGCGGTGGTAGTCGCGGTGCCGGTGGTTTGGCCGATGCCGATGGTGATGGTTTGACCGTTGGCCAGGGTTACCACAACTGGCGAGCCGGTAACTGGTGCACCGACGGTGGCGGTGTAGACGACGTTGCCGCCTTCAGCCGCAGTGGCGG
Source organism: Pseudomonas granadensis (assembly GCF_900105485.1). Lineage (GTDB taxonomy): Bacteria > Pseudomonadota > Gammaproteobacteria > Pseudomonadales > Pseudomonadaceae > Aquipseudomonas > Aquipseudomonas granadensis. Next base: position 5,755,544 of record NZ_LT629778.1, read on the forward strand.
TCGCGGTCAGTTTGACCGAGGTGGTGTCGATGGTGTCGGTGACGCTGGTGATGGCGGGCGTTGTGCTCGGTACCAGGTTTTCGAAGTTGCCACCGGTGGCGCTGGTGATCATCGCCTGCACCGAGCCGGCGTCTTTGTAGACGTCGTCGGACGGTGCCGGAACGGTTGTGGTACCGGTGGTTTCGCCTGCCTTGATGGTGATGACGGCGCCGTTGGACAAGGTCACGGTCACTGGCGAGCCAGCGGCGTTGGTCAGCGTGGCGGTGTAAACGATCGAGCCACCTTCAGCCACGGAGCCCGTCGCACTCAGCGACAGATTTGTAGTGTCGGCAACATCGGTGACGGTGGTGCTGACTGGGGTTTTATCAGCCACGAGATTTTCGTAGTTGCCGCCAGTTACGTTGGTGATCGAGTTGGTGATCGGTGCGTGACCGGTCAAGGCATCGTTCGGTGCGGTGGTAGTCGCGGTGCCGGTGGTCTGGCCGACGCCGATGGTGATGGTCTGACCGTTGGCCAGCGTCACCACAACTGGTGAGCCGGTTACTGGTGCACCAACCGTGGCGGTGTAAACAACGTTGCCGCCTTCGGCCGCAGTGGCGGTCGCGGTCAGTTTCACCGTGGTGGTGTCGATGGTGTCGGTGACGCTGGTGATGGCGGGCGTTGTGCTCGGTACCAGGTTTTCGAAGTTGCCACCGGTGGCGCCGGTAATCGTCGCCTGCACCGAGCCGGCATCTTTGTAGACGTCATCGGACGGCGCCGGAACGGTCGCGATGCCGGTGGTTTCGCCAGCCTTGATGGTGATCACGGCGCCGTTGGACAAGGTCACGGTCACTGGCGAGCCAGCGGCGTTGGTCAGCGTGGCGGTGTAAACGATCGAGCCACCTTCAGCCACAGAGCCCGTCGCACTCAGCGACAGATTTGTAGTGTCGGCAACATCGGTGACGGTGGTGCTGACCGGGGTTTTATCAGCCACGAGATTTTCGTAGTTGCCGCCAGTTACGTTGGTGATCGAGTTGGTGATCGGCGCGTGACCGGTCAACGCATCGTTCGGTGCGGTGGTAGTCGCGGTGCCGGTGGTCTGGCCGATGCCGATGGTGATGGTCTGACCGTTGGCCAGCGTCACCACAACTGGTGAGCCGGTTACTGGTGCACCAACCGTGGCGGTGTAAACAACGTTGCCGCCTTCGGCCGCAGTGGCGGTCGCGGTCAGTTTCACCGTGGTGGTGTCGATGGTGTCGGTGACGCTGGTGATGGCGGGCGTTGTGCTCGGTACCAGGTTTTCGAAGTTGCCACCGGTGGCGCTGGTGATCATCGCCTGCACCGAGCCGGCGTCTTTGTAGACGTCGTCGGACGGTGCCGGAACGGTTGTGGTACCGGTGGTTTCGCCAGCCTTGATGGTAATGACGGCGCCGTTGGACAAAGTTACTGTCACAGGCGAACCGGCAGGGTTGGTCAGCGTCGCGGTGTAGGTAATCTGACCACCTTCAGCCACGGAACCGGTCGCACTCAGCGTCAGGTTGGTGGTGTCGGCAACATCGGTGACGGTGGTACTGACCGGCGTCTTGTCGGCTACGAGGTTTTCGTAGTTGCCGCCAGTTACGTTGGTGATCGAGTTGGTGATCGGCGCGTTGCCGACCAGCGCATCGTTCGGAGCAACAGCGGTTGCAGTGCCAGTGGTCTGGCCAACACCGATGGTGATGGTCTGACCGTTGGCCAGCGTCACCACAACTGGCGAGCCGGTTACTGGTGCACCGACGGTGGCGGTGTAAGTCACGGTGCCGCCTTCAGTCACCGACGTATCGGCTGTCAATTTGACGGTCGAGGTATCGACGGTGTCGGTGACTGTCGTCACGGCTGGAGCGGTGTTCGGAACAAGGTTCTCGAAGTTGCCACCGGTGGCGCCAGTGATCGTCGCCTGCACGGAACCGGCGTCTTTGTAGACGTCATCGGCCGGTGCCGGAACGGTCGCGGTGCCGGTGGTTTCGCCAGCCTTGATGGTGATGACGGCGCCGTTGGACAAAGTCACGGTCACTGGCGAGCCAGCGGCGTTGGTCAGCGTGGCGGTGTAAACGATCGAGCCACCTTCAGCCACGGAGCCCGTCGCACTCAGCGACAGATTTGTAGTGTCGGCAACATCGGTGACGGTGGTGCTGACTGGGGTTTTATCAGCCACGAGATTTTCGTAGTTGCCGCCAGTTACGTTGGTGATCGAGTTGGTGATCGGTGCGTGACCGGTCAAGGCATCGTTCGGTGCGGTGGTAGTCGCGGTGCCGGTGGTCTGGCCGACGCCGATGGTGATGGTCTGACCGTTGGCCAAGGTTACGACAACTGGCGAACCAGTCACTGGCGCACCGACGGTGGCGGTGTAAGTCACGGTGCCGCCTTCAGCCACCGACGTATCGGCGGTCAGTTTGACGGTCGAGGTATCGACGGTGTCGGTGACTGTCGTCACGGCTGGTGCAGTGCTCGGCACCAGGTTCTCGAAGTTGCCACCGGTGGCGCCGGTGATCGTCGCCTGCACGGAACCGGCGTCTTTGTAGACGTCATCGGACGGCGCAGCAACGGTTGCGGTGCCGGTGGTTTCGCCAGCCTTGATGGTGATGACGGCGCCGTTGGACAGGGTCACGGTCACTGGCGAACCGGCAGGGTTGGTCAGCGTCGCGGTGTAGGTAATCTGACCACCTTCAGCCACGGAACCGGTTGCACTCAGCGACAGGTTAGTGGTGTCGACGGTGTCAGTCACGTTGGTGCTGACCGGGGTTTTGTCGGCTACGAGGTTTTCGAAGTTGCCGCCAGTCGCATTGGTGATCGAGTTGGTGATCGGTGCGTGACCGGTCAAGGCATCGTTCGGTGCGGTCGTGGTCGCGGTGCCAGTGGTCTGGCCGACGCCGATGGTGATGGTTTGACCGTTGGCCAAGGTTACGACAACTGGCGAGCCGGTTACTGGTGCACCAACCGTGGCGGTGTAAACAACGTTGCCGCCTTCGGCCGCAGTGGCGGTCGCGGTCAGTTTCACCGTGGTGGTGTCGATGGTGTCGGTGACGCTGGTGATGGCGGGCGTTGTGCTCGGTACCAGGTTTTCGAAGTTGCCACCGGTGGCGCTGGTGATCATCGCCTGCACCGAGCCGGCGTCTTTGTAGACGTCGTCGGACGGTGCCGGAACGGTTGTGGTGCCGGTGGTTTCGCCAGCCTTGATGGTGATCACGGCGCCGTTGGACAAGGTCACGGTCACTGGCGAGCCAGCGGCGTTGGTCAGCGTGGCGGTGTAAACGATCGAGCCACCTTCAGCCACGGAGCCCGTCGCACTCAGCGACAGATTTGTAGTGTCGGCAACATCGGTGACGGTGGTGCTGACTGGGGTTTTATCAGCCACGAGATTTTCGTAGTTGCCGCCAGTTACGTTGGTGATCGAGTTGGTGATCGGTGCGTGACCGGTCAAGGCATCGTTCGGTGCGGTGGTAGTCGCGGTGCCAGTGGTCTGGCCAACACCGATGGTGATGGTCTGACCGTTGGCCAGCGTCACCACAACTGGTGAGCCGGTTACTGGTGCACCAACCGTGGCGGTGTAAACAACGTTGCCGCCTTCGGCCGCAGTGGCGGTCGCGGTCAGTTTCACCGTGGTGGTGTCGATGGTGTCGGTGACGCTGGTGATGGCGGGCGTTGTGCTCGGTACCAGGTTTTCGAAGTTGCCACCGGTGGCGCTGGTGATCATCGCCTGCACGGAACCGGCGTCTTTGTAGACGTCATCGGACGGTGCCGGAACGGTCGCGGTGCCGGTGGTTTCGCCAGCCTTGATGGTGATCACGGCACCGTTGGACAGCGTCACGGTCACTGGCGAACCGGCAGGGTTGGTCAGCGTCGCGGTGTAGGTAATCTGACCACCTTCAGCCACGGAACCGGTTGCACTCAGCGACAGGTTAGTGGTGTCGACGGTGTCGGTCACGTTGGTGCTGACCGGCGTCTTGTCGGCTACGAGGTTTTCGAAGTTGCCGCCAGTCGCATTGGTGATCGAGTTGGTGATCGGTGCGTGACCGGTCAACGCATCGTTCGGTGCGGTTGTGGTCGCGGTGCCGGTGGTCTGGCCGATGCCGATGGTGATGGTCTGACCGTTGGCCAAGGTTACGACAACTGGCGAACCAGTCACTGGCGCACCGACGGTGGCGGTGTAAGTCACGGTGCCGCCTTCAGCCACCGACGTATCGGCGGTCAGTTTGACGGTCGAGGTATCGACGGTGTCGGTGACTGTCGTCACGGCTGGTGCAGTGCTCGGCACCAGGTTCTCGAAGTTGCCACCGGTGGCGCCGGTGATCGTCGCCTGCACGGAACCGGCGTCTTTGTATACGTCATCGGACGGCGCAGCAACGGTTGCGGTGCCGGTGGTTTCGCCAGCCTTGATGGTGATGACGGCGCCGTTGGACAGCGTCACGGTCACTGGCGAACCGGCAGGGTTGGTCAGGGTTGCGGTGTACGTAATCTGACCACCTTCAGCCACGGAACCGGTCGCGCCAAGCGACAGGCTGGTGGTGTCGACGGTGTCCGTAACGTTGGTCGAAACCGGCGACTTATCAGCAACCAGATTCTCGAAGTTGCCACCGGTCACGTTGGTGATGGAGTTAGTGATCGGTGCATGACCGTTCAACACATCGTTCGGTGCGGTGGTAGTCGCGGTGCCGGTAGTCTGGCCAACACCGATGGTGATGGTCTGCCCGTTGGCCAATGTCACCACAACCGGAGAACCGGTTACCGGAGCGCCAACAGTAGCGGTGTAGGTGACGTTGCCACCTTCAGCGGCCGACTCGGTGGCAGTCAGTTTGACGGTGGTTGTGTCTATGGTATCCGTGACGTTGGTCACCGCCGGAGCAGTGCTTGGCACCAGGTTCTCGAAATTGCCGCCCGTTGCATCCTTGATGCTGACTTCGACTTTGCCGGCATCCTTGTAGACGTCATCGGCCGGTGCCGGAACGGTCACGGTGCCAGTGGTTTCGCCAGCCTTGATGGTGATCACGGCGCCGTTCGACAGGGTCACGCTCACCGGTGTGCCGGCCGGGTTGGTCAGCGTTGCGGTGTAGGTGATCTGGCCACCTTCGGCTACCGAATCACTGGCAGTCAGATTCAGATTGGTGGTGTCGGTGGTGTCCGATACCGCGGTGTCCGCGGACTTGCCGTCGACCACCAGTTTTTCGTAGTTGCCGCCCGTGGCGCCATCAATGGTCACGCTCAGCGAACTGCCGCCCGCCAGCGGACTGTTCGGCGCGACGTAGTTGACGCTGCCGGTGGTTTCGCCGACGGCGATGGTGATGGTCTGGCCATTGGACAGGGTCACGACAACCGGCGAGCCGGTCACTGGCGCGCCCACGGTGGCGGTGTAGACCACGGTATCGCCTTCGGCGACGTTTGCCGTAGCGCTCAGCGACACGGTGGAGGTATCGATGGTGTCGTTGACAGTGGTCACCGCCGGAACGGTGCTGGTGACCAGGTTTTCGAAGTTGCCACCGGTGGCGCCTTTGATGGTCGCTTCAACGCTGCCGGCGTCTTTGTAGACGTCGTCCTTCGGTGCATCGACGGTCACGGTGCCGGTGGTTTTACCGGCGTCGATGGTGATCGTCGCGCCGTTCGACAACGTCACGGTGACGGGCGAACCAGCGGCGTTGCTCAGGGTCGCGGTGTAGGTGATCTGCCCGCCTTCGTTCACCGAACCGGTGGCGCTGAGCGTCAGGTTGGTGGTGTCAGTGGTGTCGGTCACGGTGGTGCTGACCGGGGTTTTGTCGGCAACGAGGTTTTCGTAATTGCCGCCGCTCACGTTGGTTATCGCGTTGGTGATCGGCGCGTGGCCGGTCAACGCATCGTTCGGCGCGGTGGTACTCACGCTGCCGCTGGTCTTGCCGACTTCGATGGTGATGTTCTGACCGTTGGCCAGGGTGACGACAACCGGGGAACCAGTGACCGGGGCGCCGACCGTGGCGGTGTAGGTGACAGTGCCACCTTCGGCAGCGGTCTCGGTGGCGGTCAGTTTGACCGTCGAAGTGTCAACGGTGTCGGTGACATCAGTGACCGCCGGCGTGGTGCTCGGTACCAGATTTTCAAAGTTGCCGCCCGAGGCGTCCTTGATCGTGACTTCGATTTTGCCGGCATCTTTATAGACGTCATCGGCAGGCGCCGGAACGGTCACGGTGCCGGTGGTTTTGCCGGCTTCGATGGTAATGACCGTACCGTTGCTCAGATTCACGGTGACCGGCGTACCGGCCGGATTGCTCAGGGTCGCGGTGTAGACAATCGAACCGCCCTCGGCCACGGAGCCAGTCGCAGACAATGACAGGTTGGTGGTGTCGGCAACGTCAGTCACCGAGGTCACGGCCGGGGTTTTATCGGCGACGAGGTTTTCGTAATTGCCACCGCTGGTGCCGTCGATTTTGACGCTCAGCGTGTTGCCGCCGGCCAGAGCATCGTTCGGCGCGGTGAAGTTGACGCTGGCGTTGCTGGCGCCGACCGGGATGGTGATGGTCTGGCCGTTGGACAAGGTCACGACCACTGGCGAGCCGGTGACCGGCGCGGTCACGGACGCGGTGTACACCACCACGCCGCCTTCGACAGTGCTGGCGCTGGCCGTCAGCGAAACAGTGCTGTTGTCGACGGTGTCGGTGACATCGGTCACCGCCGAGGTCTTGTCGACTACCAGGTTTTCAAAATTGCCGCCGCCGGTCTTGGTGATGCTCGCATCGACCTTGCCGGCGTCCTTGTACACGTCATCGCCCGGTGCGGCGACCGTCGCGGTGCCGCTGGTCGCGCCTTTGGCGATATTGATCACCGCACCGTTGCTCAGGGTCACGGTCATTGCCGTGCCGGCCGGATTGGTCAGGGTCGCGGTGTAGACGATCGAGCCACCTTCGGCAACGCTGCCGGTGGCGCTCAGGCTGATATTGGTGGTGTCGACGCTGTCGGTGACTTTGGTCACGACCGCAGAGCGATCGGCATCGACCTTCTCGAAATTGCCGCCGGTGTGGCTGGAGATCGCCGTCTGCACCTTGCCGCCATCCACGTAGGGCGTGTTGGCCGGGGCAGGGAAGTTCACCGAACCGCTGGTGGCACCGGCAGCGATGTTGATCACCGCGCCGTTGGCCAGGGTCACTGTCATGGCGGTGCCGGCCGGGTTGCTCAGGGTCGCGGTGTAGGTGATCTGGCCACCTTCGCTGACGGTGTCACTGGCGGTCAGGGTCAGGCTGGTCTTGTCGACGGTGTCGTTGACCGTGGTGCTGACCGGGGTCTTGCTGACGTCGAGTCTCTCGAAATTGCCGCCGCTGGCATCGGTCATGGTCACGGTGAGCTTGCTGACATCCTTGTACACGTCATCGCTCGGCGCAGCGATGGTCACCGAACCGCTGGTCTTGCCAGCCTCGATGGTGATGGTCTGGCCGTTGCTCAGGTTGACGGTCACCGGCGTCTGCGCGGCGTTGGTCAGGGTCGCGGTGTACGTGATCGAGGTGCCTTCGAGCACGTAGCTTTCGGCGCTGAGGGTCAGGTGCGTGGTGTTGACGGTGTCGGCGACGTTGGTCACCGCCGGCGTCGGGTTGGCGACGAGGTTTTCGAAGTTGCCGCCCGCAGTGTCCTTGATGGTCACTTCGACTTTGCCGGCGTCTTTGTAGACGTCATCAGCAGGCGCCGGAACGGTCACGGTGCCGGTGGTCTTGCCGGCGTCGATGGTGATCGTTGAGCCGTTGCTCAGGGTCACGGTCACTGGCGTGCCGGCCGGGTTGCTCAGCGTCGCGGTGTAGACGATCTGCCCGCCTTCGTTGACGTTGCCGGTGGCGGTCAACGCAACGGTGGTGGTGTCGACGGTGTCGGTCACGGTGGTGCTGACCGGGGTCTTGTCGGCAACCAGATTTTCGTAGTTGCCGCCGCTGACGTTGGTGATCGAGTTGGTCAACGGTGCGTGACCGATCTGGACGTCATTCGATACGGGGATGGTAACGCTGCCGGTGGTCTGGCCGACGGCGATGGTAATGTTCTGGCCGTTGGCCAACGTCACGACAACAGGCGAGCCGGTAACCGGTGCGCCAACGGTGGCGGTGTAGGTGACGATGCCGCCTTCGGCGACCGAAGTATCGGCGGTCAATTTGACTGTCGAGGTATCGATGGTGTCGGTGACTGTCGTCACGGCTGGAGCAGTGCTTGGTACCAGGTTTTCGAAGTTGCCACCGGTGGCGCTGGTGATCGTCGCCTGCACGGAGCCGGCGTCTTTGTAGACGTCATCGGCAGGTGCAGCAACGGTCGCGGTGCCGGTGGTTTCGCCAGCCTTGATGGTGATCACGGCGCCGTTCGACAAGGTCACGGTCACCGGTGAGCCAGCGGCGTTGGTCAGCGTCGCGGTGTACGTAATCTGGCCACCTTCAGCCACGGATCCTGTCGCACTCAGCGACAGATTGGTGGTGTCGGCAACGTCGGTGACGGTGGTCGAAACTGGAGATTTGTCGGCAACCAGATTTTCGTAGTTGCCGCCGCTGACGCCAGTGATCGAGTTGGTCAGCGGAGCGTTGCCGGTCAGCGCGTCGTTCGGCGCGGTGTAGGTGATGGAACCGGTGGTCTGGCCGACGGCGATGGTGATGTTCTGGCCGTTGGCCAGAGTTACCACGACTGGCGAGCCGGTCACTGGCGCGCCAACGGTGGCGGTGTAAGTGACGGTACCGCCTTCGGTAACCGAGGTATCTGCGGTCAGCTTCACCGTCGAGGTGTCGACGGTGTCAGTGATGTCGGTCACTACTGGCGTAGTGTTTGGAACCAGGTTTTCGAAGTTGCCGCCGGTGGCGTCCTTGATGCTGACTTCGACTTTGCCTGCGTCTTTGTAGACGTCGTCGGCAGGGGCTGGAACGGTAACGGTGCCAGTGGTTTTCCCAGCCTCAATGGTGATTACCGAGCCGTTGCTCAGGGTAACGGTGACTGGGGTGCCCGCCGGATTGGTTAACGTGGCGGTGTAAGTGATCTGGCCGCCTTCGGCCACGGAGCCGGTAGCGCTGAGGCTCAGGCCGGTGTCATCGACCGAGTCGGTGATGGTCGTAACTGCTGGCGCGGTGCTCGGCACCAGGTTTTCAAAGTTGCCGCCGGTAGCGCCGGTGATGGTGGTGCTGACGGTGCTGCCGTTGTTATAGACGTCATTGGCCGCAGTCGGCACGTTGACGGTACCGACGGTTTCGCCAGCGGCAATGGTGATGGTCGAGCCGTTCGACAGGGTGACAGTCACCGGGGTTTGCGCCGGGTTTGTCAGTGTCGCGGTATAGGTGATCTGCCCGCCCTCAACGATGTTGTTGGTCGCGGTCAAGGTCAGGCCAGTGTTGTCGACCGAATCGGTGATGGTTGTCACCGCTGGCGTCGTGCTCGGCACCAGGTTTTCGAAATTGCCACCGGTAGCGCCAGTTATGGTGGTGCTGACGGTGCTGCCGTTGTTGTAGACGTCATTGGCCGCAGTCGGCACGTTGACGGTGCCGACGGTTTCGCCAGCGGCAATGGTGATGGTCGAGCCGTTGGACAGGGTGACAGTCACCGGGGTTTGCGCCGGGTTTGTCAGTGTCGCGGTATAGGTGATCTGCCCGCCCTCAACGATGTTGTTGGTCGCGGTCAAGGTCAGGCCAGTGTTGTCGACCGAATCGGTGATGGTTGTCACCGCTGGCGTCGTGCTTGGCACCAGGTTTTCGAAATTGCCACCGGTAGCGCCAGTTATGGTGGTGCTGACGGTGCTGCCGTTGTTGTAGACGTCATTGGCCGCAGTCGGCACGTTGACGGTGCCGACGGTTTCGCCAGCGGCAATGGTGATGGTCGAGCCGTTGGACAGGGTGACGGTGACCGGGGTTTGCGCCGGGTTGGTCAGTGTCGCGGTGTAAGTGATCTGCCCGCCTTCGACGATGTTGTTGGTCGCGGTCAGGGTCAGGCCGGTGTTGTCGACCGAATCGGTGATGGTTGTCACCGCTGGCGTCGGATTCGGCACCAGGTTTTCGAAGTTGCCGCCGGTAGCGCCGGTGATGGTGGTGCTGACAGTGCTGCCATTGTTATAGACATCGTTTGCCGGGGTCGGCACGTTGACGCTGCCGGTGGTCTGGCCGGCGCCGATGGTGATGGTCGAACCGTTGGACAGGGTGACGGTGACCGGGGTTTGCGCCGGGTTGGTCAGCGTCGCGGTGTAGGTGATCTGCCCGCCTTCGGTAACGTTCGGGGCTGTCGTCAGGGTGACGGTGGTGGTGTCGACGGTATCGGTGACCTGGGTAGTCGCCGGAGTGGTCGGCGGGGTCACGGTGATGCCGTTGCCGCCAGTGGTCCCGGTGACGGTCACGTCGATTTGCGTCGGGTCGTTGTACACCGTGTCATTCGGCGCCAGCGGCACGTTGACAGTGCCGGTGGTGGAACCGGCCGGAATCACGATCACCGAGCCGTTGGACAGGGTAATGGTCAGGTCAGTCAGCGGCGCCTGAGTCAGGGTTGCGGTGTACACCAGCACGCCGCCGGCTTCGGTAATGGTCGGCGTGGCACTCAGGCTCAGAGTCGAGGCGCGCAGGGCGTTGGTGGTGGTGTCGCTGGTCAGGCCACCGGTGGTGTCCTGGGCGACTTGCCCGGCAGCGTTGATCCCGGCAGTCGGGAAGCCAATGGTCGGGTCGACCCGGCCCGCGGTCGCGTCGAGCATGACAAAGCTGTGGCCGCCACCGGCAGCACCGCCAGTGCCTGCGGCGCTTGGGCCAGCAGCGGTGGATTCAAGGGCGGTAGTCGGGTCGACGCCGGCGGCGATGGCTTGCTGCAGTTCCTCAACCGACGGCGCAGCCTGCGCGGTGGCTTCTGCCAGGTCGGTGCTGGAGTCGGGCGCGCTGGCGCTCCACTGCGTATCGCGACCCAGGTCAAGAGTGCGGCCATCGGCCAGTTCCAGCGACACGGCGCCGGACAGACCGGTGTCGATCTGATCGCCAACGTACAGCCGATCGCCTTCAACGAGTACGCGTCGCACGCCCTCTGGGGACACCACGAAAACCTGACCGACAATGCTTTTGACGATGGCAACAACACTGCTCATTAAAGACTCTCCGGGGTGTCGCGTTCAGTTGACTTCCATGGACCTGACGGGCGTCGGCGCCACTTCAGTCTGGACGTGTTTCTAGAAAATGGATAACTTGTTGACGCTGTATTTCGTCAATAAATTGGCTATAAATTTTCGCGATTAACTTTATGCCAAACTATTGACCTTATGGGTGCCATCCTAAACAATCGCCCCACTAATGTCACATTGATATTTCCGCGGCGACCTGTCCTTCAGCCTGTCATCCAGTTCCTCTTTTGAACTTTCCGACATACGGTCTTTCGGGTTGCCATCATCCGACGCAGCGCCGCGTTTTTGCTGTGATTCAAGACAAGAAGTTCTGGGAAAATTCCAACCATGCGTTCGCTTTTGCTCCTTGCCGCACCCTTCGCTCTCGCCGCTTCATTCGTACAAGCACAATCCTTACCAGAAGCCATGCAGCAGGCGCTGGATGTCCATCCGGAGGTTCAGGCGGGGGTCAACAGTCGTTTGGCGGCGGATTATCAGTTGAAGGCGGCGAAGGGCGGCTACCTGCCCAAGGTCGATCTGCTGGGCGGTTACGGCCGCGAAGGCACCGACAGCGTGACCACTCGCGCCAACGGCGGCGGCAATCACTGGGAGACGTTGAATCGCAGCGAGTCAAGTTTACGTCTCTCGCAAATGGTTTTTGACGGTTTTGCCACCTCCAACGAGGTTGCGCGTCAACAAGCCAACGTCAGCTCCCGTGCCTACTCGTTGCTCGGCACGTCCGAGCGTACCGCGCTGACTGTCGCTCAGGTTTATCTGGATGTGCTGACTCGCCGCGAATTCGTGCGTCTGGCCGAGGAAAACCTCAAGAGCCACCAGCGCATCTACGACCAGATCCAGTTGCGCACTCAGCGCGGCGTAGGCAGTGGCGCCGACCTCGATCAGGCCGAAGCGCGGATGGCCCAGGCCCGCAACAACCTGATCACCGAGCAGACCAACCTCGCCGACTCGGAAACCAATTTCCTCAGCGCCGTCGGCCAGATGCCCGATCAACTGGAGCGCCCGGCGCCGTTCATGGCAATGATGCCGGCCAACCTCAACGAGGCCCGCGCGCAAATGCTGGAAAACAGCCCGATCCTGCGTTCGGCCGAGTCGGATATCGCCGCTGCCGAGAAGCAGTACGCCACCGCCAAGTCGACGTTCTATCCGCGTTTCGATGCCGAACTGGGCCGCACTGCCGACAACGACCTCGACGGCCAGAACGGTCACAACAATGAATGGCAGGCCATGCTGCGCATGCGCTTCAACCTGTATTCCGGTGGCAGCAACAAGGCTGACCTGGAATCCAAGTCGTACCTGGCCAATCAGGCGCTGGACATCCGCAACAACGCCCTGCGCCAGTTGAACGAAGAGCTCGGCCTGGCCTGGAACGCGCTGAACAACGCCAACGCCCAGGTGCCAATCGCCCAGCAATACGTCGATCACAGCACTTCGGTGCGCACGGCTTACCAGCGCCAGTTCAGCCTCGGCGAACGGACCCTGCTGGATCTGCTCGACAGCGAAAACGAGCTGTTCACCGCGTCGCGGCGTCTGGCGGAAATCAAGAACATTCAGTTATTTACTCAGTACCGAATCAAGGCGACCATGGGCCAATTGCTCAAAAGCCAAGGTGTAGTCGCGCCGTTGGCATCGGTTGTGCAGAACGATGTGAAACCCAAGGTCCAGCTGCCTGGGATGAATTGAGTTATCCCTTTCAACTGTCGAAGAGTGTCGAGCGTGGAATCAGAAGTCAGTCGAGTTCATCTCAGCCATGATCCACGCGCGTTGCATGACGATCCCTTGCTGGACGGTCTGCTCGCCCTTTGCATGCTGCACCAGAAGCCGGCCAGCGCCGCGATGCTGACCACCGGCCTGCCGCTGCCCAAACAACGTCTGAGTGTCGAGTTGCTGCCGCGTGCGGCAGCTCGCGCCGGCCTGCAAGGGCGGGTGCTGCAGCGCAAACTGGAAGAAATCCCGGCGATCGCCATGCCAGCTTTGCTGCTGCTCAAGGACGGCCGCAGTGCCGTGCTGCTCGGCTGGCAGGGCGACAGTGATGCGCGAGTGCTGCTCAGCGAAAGCGATGGCGGCGAGTCGACCGTCAGCCGCGAACTGCTCGCCGACGACTACATCGGCAAAGTCTTCTTCGCTCAGCCGCAACACAAATTCGACGTCAACCACGGCACGCTGATTCCGCGTGCGCGCTCGTGGTTTCGCGACACCCTCAAGCGCTCGCGCTGGCTCTACGCCGATGCGATCGCCGCGAGTTTCCTGATCAACATCATCGCCATGGCCGCGCCGCTGTTCGTGATGAACGTATATGACCGCGTGGTGCCGAACCAGGCCGAAGCGACCCTGTGGGTGCTGGCGCTGGGCATTACCGGCGCGTACATTTTTGACCTGATCCTGAAAAGCCTGCGCAGTCTGTGCCTGGACCTGGCCGGGAAGAAAACCGACCTGATCATCTCGGCGACGTTGTTCGAACGCATCGTCGGCATGGCGATGAAATACCGCCCGGCGCGGGTCGGCAGCTTTGCGCAGAACATCCATGAGTTTCAGAGCCTGCGCGACTTCCTCGCCTCGCTGACCCTGACCAGCCTGATCGATCTGCCGTTCACCATCCTGATCTTTATCGTGATCGCCATTCTCGGCGGGCATCTGGTGTGGATCCCGGTGCTGGCCTTCCCGATCGCCTTGCTGATTGGTTACGCGTTGCAGAAGCCATTGGTCGCGACCATGGAGCGCACCATGGCCCTCGGTGCCGAGCGCCAGTCGAGCCTGATCGAAACCCTCGCCGGCCTCGACGCGGTCAAGGTCAACAACGCCGAAAGCGAGCGCCAGTACCAGTGGGAGCAGACCATCGGCACCCTCAGCCGCCTCGAGTTGCGGGTGAAAATGCTTTCCGGTCTGGCGATGAACATCACCTTGCTGATCCAGCAACTGGCCGGGGTGATCATGATCGTCTTCGGCGTCTACCAGATCATCGCCGGCAACCTGAGTATGGGCGGGCTGATCGCCTGCTACATGCTCAGCGGTCGCGCGCTCAGCCCGCTGGCCTCGCTGTCCGGTCTGCTCACGCGTTATCAGCAGGCGCGGGTGACCATGACCTCGGTCGACCAGATGATGGAGCTGCCGCAGGAACGCAACTTCGAAGAACGCCCGCTGAGCCGCAAGGTGCTGCAAGGCGCCATCGAGTGCCGTCAGCTGAGCTTCACCTACCCGGAACAACAGAACCCGGCGCTGAAGAACATCAACCTGGTGATCCGTCCCGGCGAGAAGATCGGCATCATCGGCCGCAGCGGCTCGGGCAAGAGTTCGCTGGCGAAACTGCTGGTCGGCCTCTATCAACCGGACGACGGCGCGCTGCTGGTCGATGGCGTGGATATTCGCCAGATCGACGTCAGCGAACTGCGCTACAACATCGGCTACGTACCACAAGACATCCAACTGCTGGCCGGCACCTTGCGTGACAATCTGGTGTCCGGCGCACGTTATGTCGAAGACGAACTGGTGCTGCAAGCTGCCGAACTGGCCGGCGTTCACGAATTCGCTCGCCTGCATCCGCAGGGTTACGAGCTGCAAGTCGGCGAGCGTGGGCAGAACCTGTCCGGCGGCCAGCGGCAGAACGTTGCCCTGGCCCGGGCGCTGTTGCTCAATCCGCCGATTCTGCTGATGGACGAGCCGACCAGCGCCATGGACAACACCGGCGAAGAACGGCTCAAGCAACGCCTCGCGGCGGTGATCGAAAACAAGACCGTGGTGCTGGTGACGCACCGGGCCTCGCTGCTATCGCTGGTCGATCGCTTGCTGGTAGTCGATCGCGGGCAGATTCTCGCCGACGGCCCGAAAGCCGCGGTGATGGAAGCGTTGAAGAAGGGGCAGATCAGTGTTGCTTAAGTCTGGTGTCAAGGAATCGATCCGTCGCTACTTCAAGGGTTCTGCTTCGCTGCAGGGCCAGCCGCTGCCGGAGGTCAACAAGGCGCTGATCGAAGACGCCCCGCGCGTCGTGCGCCTGACCATCTGGGCGATCATCGGTTTCTTCGTGTTCCTCATGCTCTGGGCCAACTTCGCGGTGATCGACGAAGTGACCAAGGGCGACGGCAAGGCGATTCCGTCGTCGAAGATCCAGAAGATTCAAAACCTCGAGGGCGGCATCGTCTCGGAGCTGTTCGTCAAGGAAGGGCAAATCGTCGAAGCCGGCGCGCCGCTGATTCGTCTCGACGACACGCGTTTTGCTTCCAACGTTGGCGAAACTGAAGCGGATCGCCTGTCGATGCTGCTGCGCGTCGAGCGCTTAAGCGCGGAAGTCGATGATCGTCCGCTGAATTTCCCCGAGGACGTGCTCAAGGCTGTGCCGGGGCAGGCCAAGAGCGAAGAATCGCTGTACATCAGCCGCCGTCAGCAGTTGCACGACGAAATCGGCGGCTTGCAGGAGCAGTTGATTCAGCGCCAGCAAGAACTGCGCGAGTTCAGCTCCAAGCAGGCGCAATACCGTCAGCAGCTGGGCCTGCAGCGTCAGGAAATCAACATGTCCGAGCCGCTGGTGGCGCAGGGCGCGGTGTCGCCGGTGGAAGTGCTGCGGCTCAAGCGCGCCGAGGTTGAAACCCGTGGTCAGCTCGACGCAACCACGCTGGCCATCCCGCGTGCCGAATCGGCGATCAAGGAAGTGCAACGCAAGATCGACGAAACTCGCGGCAAATTCCGCAGCGAAGCGCTGACCCAGCTCAACGAAGCGCGCACCGACCTGAACAAGGCCCAGGCCACCGGCAAGGCCCTTGAAGACCGCGTCAGCCGCACGCTGGTTACTTCGCCAGTGCGCGGTATCGTCAACAAGTTGCTGGTCAACACCATCGGGGGCGTCATCCAGCCGGGCAGCGACATGGTCGAAATCGTGCCGCTGGATGACACCCTGCTGGTCGAAGCGAAAATTCGTCCGCAGGACATCGCCTTCCTGCATCCGGGTCAGGAAGCGATCGTCAAATTCACTGCCTACGACTACACCATTTATGGCGGGCTCAAGGCGCAGCTCGAGCAGATCGGCGCCGACACCATCACCGATGAAGACAAAAAAACCACCTACTACATGATCAAGGTGCGCACCGAGCGCAGCCATCTGGGCACGGATGAAAAGCCGCTGCTGATCATTCCGGGGATGGTCGCGTCGGTGGACATCATCACGGGCAAGAAGTCGGTGTTGAGCTACCTGCTCAAACCGATCATTCGCGCGCGGGCCGAGGCGTTGCACGAACGCTAAATCTTTATTGGCCTTTCTGGCCTCATCGCGAGCAGGCTCACTCCTGCATTTTGGAATGCGTTCCCCTGTAGGAGTGAGCCTGCTCGCGATGAGGCCAGCGCATTCGCTAAATATCCGTCGGTAAATGACAAAAATGGTCACCCGGCCCCTCACCAATCGCCATATCGTTATTCTCTAACGGTATTTAATTTCCAATTCTTATAGCTATAAAGTCATCCCCCTGCGTACCTGCCGACCAATCGGCGCGCCGCACGACCTGAACCAACACGCAATCCAGCGTGAGTGTCTGATCGACGAGCGCGCCCGTGAGCGCGCCGTGCGTGGGAGATGGAAAGATGTCCGCAGCTACTGCCACCCCGAGCGCCGCGACCGCCGCGCCGCAAACTTTCGAAGTTCGCCCGTTCAGCGGTGCCGTCGGCGCCGAAATCGTTGGCCTCGACCTGAGCCGCCCGGTCAATGACCAGGATTTCGCGCGCATTCATCGCGCGCACCTCGATCACCACGTCGTGGTCTTTCGCGACCAACGGATCACCCCGCAACAGCAGATCGATTTCAGCCGCCGCTTCGGTGTGCTGCAAATCCATGTGCTCAAGCAGTTCCTGCTGGCCAATCACCCGGAAATCCTCATCGTTTCCAATATCATCGAAAACGGCCAGAACATCGGTCTCGGTGACGCTGGCAAGTTCTGGCATTCCGACCTCTCCTATAAAGAGCTGCCGAGCCTCGGTTCGATGCTTCATGCCCAAGAGTTGCCAGAGGAGGGCGGCGATACGCTGTTCGCCGACATGCACAAAGCTTGGGACAACCTGCCTGCCGCGTTGCGTAACGCTGTCGAAGGCCGCTTCGCTGCGCACTCGTACACCGCGCGTTACAGCGAAAGCAAATTCGAGGGCAACTGGCGCCCGACCCTGACCCCGGAACAACTGGCGCAAGTCGCCGAAGTCGTGCATCCGGTGGTGCGCACACACCCGGAAAACGGCCGCAAGGCCCTGTTCGTCAGTGAAGGCTTCACCACGCGCATCGTTGGTCTGCCGGAAGACGAAAGTCAGCAACTGCTGAGTGAGCTCTACGCCCACAGCGTGCTGCCGCAAAACATCTACCGCCATCACTGGCAACCGCATGATCTGGTGTTCTGGGACAACCGCTCGCTGATCCACCTCGCCGCCGGTTGCCCCGCGCACCTGCGCCGCAAGCTGTATCGCACGACCATTCAGGGCGATGCGCCTTTCTGATTCGCGGAGATTGCCAAGACCATGAACGCTCCCTTGCCAGGCCACGCGGCCAGCAACCCGGTCGCCCGCAGCGAAGCGCTGCTGGCGGTCGATAATGTCAGCCTCGAATACCGCACGCCGCAACGCGTGGTGCGCGCCACCCATCAGGTCAGTTTTGAAATCGACCCGGCGGACCGCTACGTGCTGCTCGGCCCGTCCGGCTGCGGCAAGTCGACCTTGCTCAAAGCCGTCGCCGGTTTCATCCAGCCATCCGAAGGCGAGATCCGTTTGCAAGGCCAGCGCGTCGATGCGCCGGGGCCGGACCGGATTGTGGTGTTTCAGGAATTCGATCAACTGCCACCTTGGAAAACCGTCAAACAGAACGTGATGTTTCCGCTGCTGGCCTCGCGAACGTTGAACAAAAAACACGCCGAAGAACGTGCGCTGCACTATCTGGAAAAGGTCGGGCTGGCGGCGTTCGCCGACGCCTATCCACACACCCTGTCCGGCGGCATGAAGGCGCGGGTCGCGATTGCCCGGGCACTGGCGATGCAACCGAAAATCCTCCTGATGGACGAGCCGTTCGCCGCGCTGGACGCGCTGACCCGGCGCAAGATGCAGGAGGAACTGCTGCTGCTCTGGGAGGAGGTGCGTTTTACCTTGCTGTTCGTCACGCATTCGATCGAAGAGGCGCTGGTGGTCGGCAATCGCATTCTGTTGCTGTCACCCCATCCGGGGCGCGTGCGCGCCGAAGTGCATAGCCATCAATACGATCTGCACAGCCTTGGCGGTGTGGCGTTTCAGGAATCGGCGCGGCGCATTCACCGACTGCTGTTCGACGAAGGCCAGCCGCCCGACACCGAACGTGATCACGACTTCAACGACATTCGCATCGCCTATTGAGCGGCAGGAGGACTACCCGATGAGCCATTCATCGTCCGTGCGGGAAGAATTCGAAATCGAGCTCGAGCCGCTGACGGCCGTGCCGGTCGAGCGTGAACTGGCGCTCGGTACGCGGCTGTGGCAACAGGGCTGGCTGCGCAAGAGCCTGATCCTCATCGTGCTGGCGCTGCTGTGGGAAGTGGTCGCGCGAGTCCAGAACAATGACCTGATGCTGCCGAGTTTTCTGCAGACCAGCCGTGCGCTGTTCGACGGCTTGCTCAGCGGTGAGCTGTTGGCCAAGGTATGGATTTCGCTGGTGGTGCTGATCAAGGGTTATCTGATCGGTATCGTCCTCGCTTTTGGCCTGACCACGCTGGCGGTGTCGACGCAGTTGGGCCGCGATCTGCTCAGCACGATGACCTCGATGCTCAATCCACTGCCGGCGATTGCCCTGTTGCCGCTGGCACTGCTGTGGTTCGGCCTGGGGCAGAACAGCCTGATTTTCGTGCTGGTGCATTCGGTGCTCTGGGCCTTGGCGCTGAACACCTATGCCGGCTTCATGGGTGTCTCCGAAACCCTGCGCATGGCCGGGCGCAATTACGGTTTGAAAGGCTTGCGCCTGGTCTTGTTCATCCTGATCCCGGCGGCGTTGCCGTCGATTCTGGCCGGGCTGAAAATCGGCTGGGCGTTTGCCTGGCGCACCCTGATCGCGGCAGAACTGGTGTTCGGCGCCACCAGCGGCAAGGGCGGGCTCGGCTGGTACATCTTCCAGAACCGCAACGAGCTGTACACCGACAAGGTGTTCGCCGGGTTGGCCGTGGTGATCCTGATTGGTTTGCTGGTGGAGAATCTGGTGTTTGATTCGCTGGAGCGGGTAACGGTGAAGCGTTGGGGTATGCAGCGGTAATCTGTGGTGTGACGGCCGGCCTCATCGCGAGCAGGCTCACTCCTACATTTTGGAATGCGTTCCCCTGTAGGAGTGAGCCTGCTCGCGATAGCTTTATCAGCGGCACCGCTTGATCTGAAGGATGTTTGCTAGCATTGCGCCCAGATCAATCCCTATCAGCCAAGAGTGCTCAGCATGCAACTCCCGGACATGAACCTGCTCGTCGCCCTCGACGCTCTGCTCGACGAGGGCAGTGTGGTCGGTGCGGCGCGGCGGATGAATCTCAGCCCGGCGGCGATGAGCCGCACGTTGACGCGCATCCGCGAAGCCATCGGCGATCCGATTCTGGTGCGCGCCGGCCGCGGTCTGGTACCGACACCCAAGGCTCTTGAGCTGCGCGAGCAGGTGCGCGACGTGGTCGAGCAAGCCGCGCTGCTGTTCCGCTCTGCCGACAGCGTGGAACTGGGCACCCTGCGGCGGCGTTTCAGCATTCGCGCCAATGACTTTTTTGTCGGCGTCTATGGCGGCAAGCTCTTCGACACCCTCGACAAACTCGCCCCGCACTGCGAACTGCGCTTCGTCCCGGAAGGTGACGGCGACGACGAGGCGCTGCGCGAAGGACGCATCGACCTGAGCGTCAGCAACACCCGGCCGGTCACGCCTGAAGTGAAAGTGCAGAACCTGTTCTCGACGCATTTTGTCGGTCTGGTGCGCGAGGACCATCCGCTGCTCGATGGCGAAATCACCGCCGAGCGCTACGCCGGGTTCTCTCACATCAGCATGTCGCGCCGGGGCATCGCCCGCGGCCCGATCGATACGGCGCTGAATGCGCTGGGCCTGGAGCGGCGAGTGGCGGTGATTGCGCCGAGTTTCCATGCGGCGATGTTCGCCCTGCCGGATTCCGACCTGATCCTGCCGGTGCCCAAGGAAGCCCTGCTGAGTGTCCGCCGCCTGGGCCTGAAACTGCGCTCGTTCAACCTGCCGATTCCCTTGCCGATGCTGATGCTGACCCAGGCCTGGCACCCGCGCTTCGACAAGGACCCGGCACACCGCTGGCTGCGCGAAACCCTGAAAACCTGCTGCGATGAAACGTGGCTGGCGGCACAGCCCTAGACCTGGAACCGACACAAACCCCCTGCAGGAGTGAGCCTGCTCGCGATAGCGGTGTGTCATTCGACACCTGAATCAACTGACACACCGCTATCGCGAGCAGGCTCACTCCTACAAGTCTCATCGTTGTGTCTGATGCACTTATAACCTGCCAATAAGTCAATTTCCGGCATTGCCAAGCCCCACTAAAATGCTCCGGTATTTTTCTCTCCGGAGTGTGTATTCATGACATCCCTGACGGCTGCGGCACCTGTTGCTGCGGCCAATCCGGCGACGGCGGCCGCGCCACCGGTGTTCGGGGCGCGGATCATCATTGGCCTGGTCGGCGTGCTGCTGGCAGTGCTGGTGTCGGGCCTCAACGAGATGGTGACCAAGGTCGCCCTCGCCGATATTCGCGGCGCGCTGCACATCGGTTACGACGAAGGCACCTGGCTGGTCGCCAGTTACACCGCCACCTCGGTCGCGGCCATGGCGTTCGCGCCGTGGTGCTCGGTGACCTTCTCGCTACGGCGCTTCACCTTGTGCGCGATCAGCCTGTTCACCTTGCTCGGTGTGCTGTGCCCGTTCGCGCCGAATTACGAAAGCCTGCTGCTGATGCGCACTGTGCAGGGGCTGGCGGGCGGCGCCTTGCCGCCCATGTTGATGACCGTCGCCCTGCGTTTCCTGCCAGCGAACATCAAGCTTTACGGACTGGCCGGTTATGCGCTGACCGCGACATTCGGCCCGGGACTGGGCACGCCACTGGCCGGTTTGTGGACCGAGTACGTCGGCTGGCAATGGACCTTCTGGCAAATCGTCGTGCCGTGCCTGATCGCCATGGCGGCGGTGGCCTATGGCATTCCGCAGGATCCGCTGCGCCTCGAACGCCTGAAAACCTTCAACTGGAAAGGTTTGCTGCTGGGGTTTCCGGCGATTTGCATGCTGGTCATCGGCCTGCTGCAAGGCAATCGCCTGGACTGGTTCGAATCGAATCTGATCTGCGCCTTGCTCGGCGCCGGCTCGCTGTTGCTGGTGGCGTTTCTGATCAACGAGTGGTCGCAGCCGATTCCGTTTTTCAAATTGCAGATGCTCGGCATTCGCAACCTGTCGTTCGCTTTGATGACGCTGGCCGGTGTACTGGTGGTTTTGCTCGCCGTGGTGCTGATCCCATCGAGTTATCTGGCCCAGGTGCAAGGTTATCGCCCGGTGCAGACCGCACCGATCATGCTGATCGCAGCCTTGCCGCAGTTGCTCGCACTGCCGCTGGTGGCGGCGCTGTGCAATCTGCGCTGGGTCGATTGCCGCTGGGTCTTGGGGATCGGTTTGAGCCTGCTGGCGCTGTCGTGCCTGGGCGGGTCGCACCTGACTTCGGCGTGGATTCGCGATGATTTCTACGTATTGCAGTGGTTGCAGATTCTCGGCCAGCCGATGGCGGTGCTGCCGCTGCTGATGCTGTCCACCGGCAGCATTACCCCGCTCGACGGGCCGTTCGCCTCGGCGTGGTTCAACACCGTCAAAGGGCTCTCGGCGGTGATCGCCACCGGGGTGATCGAGGCGCTGACCACCTCGCGCCTGCATTTTCATTCGAGCATGTTGGTCGACAGCCTTGGCAATTCGCCGCTGGCCGATCACCGCGATCCGGGGCTCGCCCATCGCCTGCACGAACAGGCGGTGGTGCTGACGTCCTCGGATCTTTACATCTGCATGGCAGGCGTCGCGCTGGCGCTGATTCTGCTGATTTTCTGGCTGCCGACGCGGATCTATCCGCCGCGCGCACCGACTTGATCGCTGCACTGAAACAGAAGGTTTTTATGACGACTCAAGCAAAGCAAAAACTCGCGGTGGCCGTTGCCGCTGCGCTGGCTGTCGGTGTGCTGGTGTACCTGGCGCTGCCCGGCCTGTTTGGTAAGCGGACCGAGCAAAGCACTAACGATGCGTTTGTCTCGGCGGACTACACGCTGGTGGTGCCACGTGTCGCCGGGTTCATCAAGCAAGTGCTGGTCGAGGACAACCAGCAAGTGAAGGCCGGGCAACTGCTGGCGCTGATCGATGACCGCGATCTGCGTGCCGCGGCAGAGGCGGCGGACGCGCAAACCCTGGTTGCACGGGCACAGCTGCAAAATGCCCAGGCGACGCTGGAGCGCCAGACCTCGCTGATCGCCCAGGCTCAGGCATCTGTGGTATCGGCCAAGGCTGAGATGGCTTTCGCCCAGCAGGAACTCAATCGCTACAACCACCTCGCCGGTGTCGGTGCCGGCACGGTGCAGAATGCGCAACAGGCGCGTACGCGGATCGATCAGGCCTCGGCGCGGCTCGACACGGCGACGGCGAAACTGGCTGCCGAGCGCAAGCAAGTGGAAATCCTCACGGCGCAACGGGACGCCGCCGAAGGCAGTCTGAAACACGCGCAAGCGGCGCTGGAAATCGCTAGTTTCAACCTCTCCTACACGCGCATCACCGCGCCGCAGGACGGCATGATCGGCGAGCGCGCGGTGCGTGTCGGTGCCTATGTGTCGCCGGGCAGCAAACTGTTGGCGGTGGTGCCGTTGCAGCAGGCCTATGTAGTAGCGAATTTTCAGGAAACCCAGCTGACCGATGTGCAGCCGGGGCAGGACGTGCAGGTGCGCGTCGACAGCCTTGGTGGTGAAACGTTAAGCGGCCGCGTCGAAAGTATCGCACCAGCAACCGGTGTGACATTTGCCGCGGTGAAGCCGGACAACGCCACCGGTAACTTCACCAAAGTCGTGCAGCGGATTCCGGTGAAGATTGTGCTGGAGCCGGGCCAGCCCTTGGCCGAACGGTTGCGGGTGGGGATGTCGGTGGAGGCGAGCATTCATACCGCGGATATGAAGACCGATCGCGAGGTGGTACAGCGATGACCGGTGTTGAATTGACTGGCCTCATCGCTGGCAAGCCAGCTCCCACAGGGCCCATGGGCAGCCCTGAAAAATCTGGACAGCCTGCACAATCCCTGCGGGAGCTGGCTTGCCAGCGATGGGGTCAGTGGCAGCGAATCACTTCAAGTGCCTTGCTCACCCTGTGCCTCAGCGCCTGCACCGTCGGCCCCGATCTCCAGAGACCCGAAGCCACGCCAATCGCCGACTGGGCCAAACCCGCCAAATCCGCCCCCAGCCAGGCCGTCAGCGAACCGCTCAACGAGCGCTGGTGGGAGGTCTTCAACGACGCGCAGCTTTCGGCACTCACCCAGCGTGCCGTGCGCAGCAACCTCGACCTGCAACTGGCCAGCAGTCGTCTGCAACAAAGCCGGGCCGCCCGTCAGGTGATCACTGCTGAGCGTTACCCGAACACCGCTGCCAGCGGCAGCTATGGACGCAAGCGCAACAGTGGCGAAGGCCTCAACGATCCTTCCGGGCATAACGGCAATTCGGCCTTCAACCTGTGGGATGCCGGTTTCTCTGCGTCCTGGGAGCTGGATTTCTGGGGCCGCGTGCGCCGTGAAACCGAAGCCGCCGACGCCAACCTGCAAGTCGCCGAAAACGACCGCCGTGGCGTCTTGCTGACCGTGCTGGCCGACACCGCGCAAAACTACATCCAGTTGCGCGGCGTGCAGAACACCCGTGCCGTCACCGAACAGAACCTCGACGTCGCCCGCCACAGCCTCAAGCTTTCGCAACTGCGTCTGGCCGACGGCGTGGCGACCGATCTGGACGTGGCCGAAGCCGCCGCGCAAGTCGCCGCCATCGAAGCGCGTCTGCCGGCGCTGGAGCAGCGCCAGGCGCAATTGATCAACGCGATCAGCCTGTTGATGGGCGAGCCGCCGCAGGCCTTGGCCAGAGAGTTATCCACAGACGCAGCGGTGCCGCAGCCGCCGCTACAAGTGGCGATCGGCTTGCCGTCGCAACTGGCCGAACGACGCCCCGACATCCGCCAGGCCGAAGCACGTCTACATGCGGCCACCGCCACTGTCGGCGTGGCCAAGGGCGATTTCTACCCACGCATCACCTTGTCCGGCAACCTTGGCTCGCAAGCCATGCAACTCAGCCATTTCGGCTCATGGGGCTCGCGCGCGTTCGGCATTGGCCCGCAATTCAGCCTGCCGCTGTTCGACGGCGGGCGCCTGCGCGGCATGCTGCAGCTGCGCGAAGCGCAACAACAAGAGGCAGCCATCGCTTACCAGCAAACCGTGCTGCGCGCCTGGCATGAAATCGACGATCAGCTCACCGCGTACAACGCCAGCCAGCGCCGCCGCGACAGCCTCGCCGAAGCCGTGCGCCAGAACCAGATCGCCCTGCGCACCGCGCAGCAACAGTACGTCGAAGGCGTGTCCGACTTCGTCAACGTCCTCACCGTGCAGAGCGCCTTGCTGGCGACCCAGGAACAGTGGGTCGAAAGCTCCACCGGCGTCTCGCTGGCGATGGTTGGCTTGTACAAGGCGCTAGGCGGCGGATGGCAGTCGGTGTATCCGGCGCAGCCGATGGCTTCGGCCTCGCCGGACGTCGCAAAGCCCTGAACCCACAGCGCCAGCTATGCTCAACTCCACTGGATCAAGCGGTTCAACGCCGCGCCTGAATGCCAGAGGAGTTGCAGCATGGAAAATCCACAACACAGCCTCCCGGCCCTGTTCAAACAGCTCGGTCTGGCTGACGACCCGGTCAGCATCGACCAATTCATTGCCAGCCATTCCCCGCTCAAGCCGGAATTGCATTTGGCCGATGCGTTTTTCTGGTCGGAAAGTCAGGCGCAGTTCTTGCGCGACGAGATTCTGGAGGATGCGGATTGGGCGGAGGTGGTGGATCAGTTGGATGTGATGTTGCGTAAGGGGCGTGAGGGGTGATTACTTCGGCTGAGGCCAAGCTCGTGTCGTATGAACCAGCGCCATGATATAGACGGCGTCGCGCTCCGTTTGATAGACAAGACGGTAACTTGGATGTGGAATCACCTCCCGTGTACCGGCAATGATGCCGGCACGGCCAATTAGCGGGTTGTCAGAAAGGCGATGTACCGCTTCGCTGAAGCGCAAATCCATTTCGATGGCCGCTCTTGGATTGGCGGCCTGCAAATAATCCCAAATGTCTGCACGATCCTGTGCGGCGGCTGGCGTCCATATAATCCTCATAGGCGATCTTCCGCCTGCCTGCGTTTGGCAGCGAACGCTGCTTCTACATCTTCGTTGCTCAGTCCGTTCCCCGAACGCATGGATTCCCGAGCGATTTCAACCTTGCGTTGTAAAAAGGCTTCGTATTCACGTGCCTCTCGTTGGGTTTGTACGTACTGACGCATCATGTCTCGCATAATTTGCGAGGCTGGCCGATGTGCCGCCTCTGCTTCCGCCATGAATTCTTCTCGGAGCTCCGGCTCTAGCTTCATTGTGAAAACGGCTTGTTTTGACATGTCAATCTCCTAAGACTAGTAATGACAACGTATATACCTTGTCATCACTTAATTGGCATTCTTTGTTTGATTACGGCGACCAGCGGGGAGATTTGTTTCAAAACTTGACTGAATTTCCACTCCAATGCGATATTGATAGTTAGCAAACTAACAGTGTCCGTTTCCCGTGTCCGATTCCCTCGACAATCTCCAGATGAACATCAGCAGCGCCATGGTGGTGGCCGCGCGGCATTGGCGGAAGATCTGCCAGACCACGCTGGTGAACTATGGAATTTCCGAAGCCTGCGCCGTTCCATTGTTGATGATCGGGCGTCTTGGCGAAGGTGTGCGCCAGGTTCAGGTGGCTCAGGCCGCCGGAATGGAGAGCCCATCGCTGGTGCGCTTGCTCGATCAGCTGTGTCATTCCGGTTACGTCTGCCGGACCGAGGATGCTCAGGATCGCCGCGCCAAATGCTTGAGCCTGACCGACCGCGGTCGCGAGCTGGTGCAAGCGGTGGAGGTCGAGCTGGTGCGCTTGCGCCACGAGGTGCTCGAAGGCATCGATCGGGACGATCTGGAAGCTACGCTTCGGGTACTCAGGGCTTTTGAGGCGGCCAGTCCGCCTGTGGTGGTCAATTCTTGAACGGTTTTTTCACTGGCATTCCGCCGGCCCGTGACTGGTTCTACGGGGTCCGTACCTTTGCAGCGTCGATGATTGCGCTGTACATCGCCCTGCTCATGCAAATGCCGCGTCCGTATTGGGCGATGGCCACGGTGTATATCGTTTCCAGCCCGTTTCTCGGCCCGACCAGTTCCAAGGCGTTGTACCGCGCGATCGGCACGTTCCTCGGTGCTACAGCGGCGGTGCTGTTTGTGCCGATGTTCGTGCAGAGCCCGTATGTGCTGGTGGTGGTGATCGCCTTGTGGACCGGGATCCTGCTGTTCATGTCCCTGCACCTGCGCACCGCCAACAGTTACGCGTTGATGCTCGCCGGTTACACCCTGCCGCTGATCGCCCTGCCGGTGGTTGATAACCCGCTGGCGGTATGGGATGTGGCCGAGGCGCGGACCGAAGAGATTTTTCTCGGCATCGCCGTCGCCGCGGTGGTCGGGGCGATGTTCTGGCCACGTCGCCTGGCACCGGTGTTCAACGATGCGGTGGGCAAATGGTTCGCCGACGCCACCACCTACAGCCAGAAGTTTCTCAGCCGTGATGTGCAGCCCGAAGAAGTCACAGCTTTGCGCATGGCCATGGTCGCCAATTTCAACAGCCTCGAACTGATGATCGGCCAGTTGCCTCACGAAGGCGCGCGTCCGCAGACCGTGCGCAACACCAAGGAGCTGCGCGGCCGGATGATCCACCTGCTGCCCGTGATCGATGCGCTGGAAGATTCGCTGTATGCCCTTGAGCGGCGCACCCCGGAACTGGTCGAACAATGCCAGCCGCTGTTGACGGCGACCCGTGAATGGCTGAGCCACGCAGATGCCAATCTCGACCGCTGGCAAGCGCTGAAAGATCAGCTCGAAGCTTTACAGCCGAGCGCTGCGGCGCTGGAAGATCGCAAACAAGTGCTGTTCTCCAACGCGCTGTATCGCCTCGGTGAATTTATCGATCTGTGGCAGGACTGTCGCAGTCTGCAGGACGCGATTTTGTGCGAACGCCAAGACAGCTGGCGCGCGGTGTATCGCCACTGGCGCCTCGGCCGGTTGACGCCGTTTATCGATCGCGGGTTGATGCTGTATTCGGCGGCTTCGACGATTCTGGCGATCATCGTCGCTTCAGTGTTGTGGATCCTGCTCGGCTGGCCGGACGGCGGCAGTGCGGTGATTCTCGCGGCGGTCGCGTGCAGTTTCTTCGCCTCGATGGATGACCCGGCACCTCAGATCTACCGGTTCTTTTTCTGGACCGGCATGTCGGTGCTGTTCGCCAGCCTTTATCTGTTTTTGATCCTGCCCAACCTGCATGACTTTCCGATGCTGGTGCTGGCGTTTTCGGTGCCGTTCATCTGCGTCGGTACGCTGACCGTACAGCCGCGTTTCTACCTCGGGATGCTGCTGACACTGGTCAACACCTCGTCGTTCATCAGCATTCAAGGCGCTTACGATGCCGACTTTTTCGCCTTCGTGAACTCCAATCTGGCAGGGCCGATTGGCCTGCTGTTCGCTTTCATCTGGACGCTGGTGGCGCGGCCGTTCGGCGCGGAACTGGCGGCCAAGCGTCTGACTCGGTTCAGCTGGAAGGACATCGTGCGCATGACCGAGCCGGCCAACCTCGCCGAGCACCGGCAACTGGGCGTGCAACTGCTTGATCGGCTCATGCAGCATTTGCCGCGTCTGGCCCTGACAGGGCAAGACACCGGGATTGCGATGCGTGAAGTGCGCGTGGGGCTGAATATGCTCGATTTGCTGGCCTACACCCCGCGGGTGAGCGGTGCGCCAAAGGCCTTGCTGCAGCAAGTGGTCAGCGAGGTCGGCGAGTATTTCCGCGCCTGCCTCAAGGCTGGCGAACGCCTGCCAGCGCCGAGCGGCCTGCTGATGACCCTCGACCGTACCCGCCGCGCGCTCAGTGGCCAGGGCGACGATGCAACCCGCCTGCACTTGCTGCACGCCTTGAGCGGTTTGCGTCTGGCTTTGCTGCCGGGCGTCGAATTCGTCTCCAGCGCCGAGCCCGAAGAACCGCTGCCCGATGGAGCGCCCCTATGATCGGTGACCTGGACATCAGCGGCATTTTCCTGCCGACGCTGCTGGTTTTGATGGGCATCACTTACGTGTTGTTTTTGCTGGTGCATGGCATGCTGCAACGCCTTCACTTTTACCGTCTGGTCTGGCACCGGGCATTGTTCAACGTGGCGCTCTATGCCGTGCTGCTGTACGGCGTGGACTCACTCAGTCGATACCTGATGACATGAAAAAACCGTTTCTGACTATTGGTCGCGTGGTCCTGACCCTGCTGATCGTGACGTTCGCCGTGGTCCTCGTCTGGCGCATGGTGATGTATTACATGTTTGCGCCGTGGACCCGCGATGGCCACATCCGCGCCGACATCATCCAGATTGCCCCGGACGTGTCCGGGCTGATCCAGCAGGTGGAAGTGAAGGACAACCAGCTGATCAAGCGGGGGCAGGTGTTGTTCAGCATCGACCAGGACCGTTTCAAACTGGCCCTGCGCCAGGCCAGGGCTGCTGTCGCCGATCGCGAAGAAACCCTCGCCCAGGCGCAGCGTGAAGCCAGGCGTAACCGTGGCCTGGGCAACCTGGTGCCCGCCGAGCAACTGGAAGAAAGCCAGTCGCGCGTAGCCCGTGCGCAATCGGCGCTGGCCGAGGCGTTGGTGGCGGTGGACAGCGCGCAGCTCAACCTCGACCGTTCGGTGATCCGCAGCCCGGTCGACGGTTACGTCAACGACCGCGCGCCGCGTCCGCAGGAATTCGTCACCGCCGGGCGGCCGGTGTTGTCGGTGGTCGACAGCAACTCCTTCCACATCGACGGCTACTTCGAAGAAACCAAACTCGACGGCATTCACGTTGGTCAGTCGGTGGATATCCGCGTGATCGGCGACCGCGCCAGACTGCGCGGCCACGTCGAAAGCATCGTTGCCGGCATCGAAGATCGCGACCGCACCAGCGGCAGCAACCTGTTGCCCAACGTCAACCCGGCGTTCAGCTGGGTGCGCCTGGCGCAGCGGATTCCGGTGCGTATCGCCTTTGATGAGGTGCCGGCAGATTTCCGCATGATCGCCGGACGCACGGCCACGGTGTCGATCATTGAGGATGATCAACAGCGGGAGCCTGCGCAATGAGCAGGGCGCTGATCATCGCCGGGCTCGGCCTGATGTTGTCGGCGTGTCAGGTGGTCGGGCCGGATTATCAGGTGCCTGACGACGCGGCGATTCAGCGCAAGGATATTCAGGGCGAACTGACGGTGGCCGGCAAACCGGTGGTCTCGGCGCCGGTGCCGGCGGACTGGTGGCGGCTGTACCAGGATGCGCGTCTGGATCAGCTGGTGCAGCAGGCCATGGCCTCCAACACCGATTTGCGCGTGGCGGCAGCCAATCTGCAGCGCGCGCGGGCGCAGGTCGATGAGGCCGAAGCGGCGGGCGGCTGGAGCGGCGGAGTGAAAATGGGCGCCCAGCGGTTGCAGGAATCCGGGCAGGCGTTTCTGCTGCCGGAGAAAGTGCCGGTGGCCAACATTGCCGATATCGGCATCAGCGCCTCGTACCAGTTCGATCTGTGGGGCACGCTGCAACGCGGCATCGAAGCAGCAAAAGCCAATGCCGACGCGACGCAGGCCGCCGCCGATACCGCGCGCATCACATTGGTTGCCGACGTTGTGCGCGCCTACACCCAAATCTGTGCCGCCAACGAAGAGCGCGAGATCGCTCAGCATTCCCTCGACCTGCAATCGCAAAGCACGTCGTTGATCCAGCGTTTGCGGGACGCCGGGCGTGGCGACGAAACCCAGGTCACCCGTTCGCAAACCCAATTCAAGTCCCTGCGCGCCGACATGCCGCGCTACGAAGCGGCGCGTCAGGCCGGTTTGTTCCGTCTGTCGATGCTGCTGGCCAAACCGGTCGATCAACTCCCGGCGGGCACCGCCAGTTGCGCCGAGCTGCCGAAAATCGCTCAGTTGCTGCCAGTCGGTGACGGCGCCGCATTGCTCAAGCGGCGCCCGGATATCCGTCAGGCTGAACGGCGACTGGCCGGGGCCACGGCCGGGATCGGCATCGCCACCGGTGAGTTGTACCCGGACATCAGCATCGGCGCGACCATCGGCACGGTCGGCATCATCGATGACCTCGGTGATCCGTCGACCAACCGCTGGGGCTTCGGCCCGTCGCTGAACTGGAAAGTGCCGACCAACGGCGCTCGCGCGCGCATCCGCGAAGCCGAGGCCAACACCCAGGGTGCGCTGGCGCATTTCGATGGCGTGGTGCTCAACGCTATCCGCGAAACCCAGACCGGCCTGGCCCAGTACAGCGCGCTGCTGCAACGCCGCGACGCCTTGGCCGAGGCCGAGCAGTCGGCAAAACTGGCCGCCGAGCAGACGCACCGCTTTTTCCAGGCCGGCCGCGAGTCGTTCCTCGCCGACCTGCAAGCGACCCGCACCTACACCGATGTCACCGCGCAACTGGCCGCCGCCAACACGCAAGTTGCCATGAGCCAGATCGATTTGTTCCTCGCCCTGGGCGGTGGCTGGGAAAGCGGACGAACGCACGCTCCAAGACCCGGCAAACCCTGAGGTCATTGCTATGCTTTGAAGTGTTGGAGGCGCGCCCCGTGCAAAGCGCGCCTTCTGCACGCATCGCTGGCGGTGGTCCGGGGGAAACCAATAATGAAAAACCCTTATGCTCTGGGCTTCTGGTGCGCCTTGATAGCGCTGGTGCTGCTATCGGCCACCTATTTCTACGGCATCATGCTGGCCCACCAGATCGACACGGCCATGGTCTTTCTCGACAGCGCCGTTGCGCTGATCGCGGTGATGGCGATCGTCGTGGTCGCGTGGGCCTCGGTTCAGGTGCAGCGGGTCAAGAAACGCCAGTTGGAACAAGGCAAGGTCCTGGTGCTGATCTGGGACACCAAAGTCGCCCTGCGCCGGGTCGAAACCGTGTTCGACCGCTATTTCTGGGGCAGCTACTGGCAGCCCGGGCGCACCTTCGCCGAAGTCATGGGCGAACTCACCGGCACTCCGCTGGAAAAAAGCCTCGAAGCCCTGAAGAAACAGTGCCTTGAACTCGACAAGCAGATCGCCGACGAGGGTTGGCACTGGCTGAACAACGCCCGTGAACTGTCCGACGTTGCCACCGCCATGGCCCGCGAACGCTATCAACTGGATTTCTGTGACCCACGCGCCGAGGGGCCAGAGGGAGCGGTGATCGATCGTGACTTTGAAGTGCTGGTTTATACCTGGACGGCGCGGCTGAAGAGCTTTGATCATCAACTCGATGAGATTGAGGCCGAGTATTCCTGATGCTCGGCTGAATCATCTGGCCTCATCGCTGGCAAGCCAGCTCCCACCGGGGTTTGTGTTTACCGCTCATCCCCTGTGGGAGCTAGCCTGCTAGCGATGGCGGCTTCGCTAACCGCGAAACTCTCACTGCCTGCTCACTGTCCATTCCCCCCATGGACACTCTTTAACCTTTAAACATTGGGCCCAATCCCGCGCCCGGTGCTAATCTCCACCGCTGAATTCAGCGCAGTCGAGCCGCGACCCGATCACGGGTTCAGGGAAGACGACCACATTCACAGCCACGGAAATCGATCAGGTCATTCATGAATAAATCAGCAGGCGTGCTTCTCGGAATTGTTGTTGCCATCGGCGCGATCAGCGCGGGCGGGGCCTGGTACACCGGGACCAAGATCGAGGGCGTGCTGAACAACGCCGTCAGCAACGCCAACAAAGAGCTGCAGACCGCCATGGCCGGCTCCAACGGCACGGCGTCGCTGGAACTGGTGTCGCTGGAGCGCCACACGTTCACCAGCACCGCGCACTATCGTCTCAAAGGCGAGGGCGAGATGTTTGGCGATGCGCCGGTCGAGTTGCTGTTTGTCGACCACATCGAGCACGGCCCGCTGCCATTCTCGCGTCTGGTGTCGTTGAAGTGGCTGCCGGTCATGGCCACCAGCAACTACGAGCTGGAGAAGAGCCCGACCACCGAAAAATGGTTCGCCGCGACCAAGGGCGCCGCACCGCTCAAAGGCGTGACCAACATCGGCTACGACGAATCGACCACCAGCACACTTGACCTGGTGCCGTTCGAAACCGCGCTGGATGCACAGTCGAGCCTCAAGTTCTCCGGCCTGACCATGGACATTTCCGCCAGCGCCCAGGCGCAGAAGGTCAAGGCGGACGGTTACATGGACAACCTGAAACTGGTCACCGTGGCCGAAGACCAGACACCGGTGCAGGTCGAAATCAACGGCCTGACCCTGGCCAGCAACCTCGCCAAGAGCAGCTATGGCTACTACACCGGGGAAAACACCCTGGAAGTGACCAGCAGCAAAACCACCTTCGGTGCGCAGCCGATGGTGCTGGGTGTGAAGAACTTCGAAATGAAGAACCGCACCGAAGAAAACGCCAGCAATGCTTCCGGCCGCGCTGACTACAAGATTGGCGAAGTGACCCTCAACGACAAGAAAGTCGGCTCGGCGGCCATGGCCATGAGCCTGAAGAACCTCGACATTCCGTCGACGATGTCGCTGATGCAGATCTACCAGACCAAGCTGCAGCCTTATGAAAAAGCTGCCGCCGAAGCGGCCGCTCAGGGTTTGCCAGCACCGGAGCTGAACCTGACCGAAGCGGAAAACGCGCAGGTCAAAGCCGACCTGCAGAAACTGCTCGCCGCCGGCCCGCAACTGGCGCTGGAGAACCTCTCGTTCAACACCGCCAACGGCGAAAGCCGCGCCAATCTGGTCATTGACCTGACCAAGCCGCAGTCGATGGATCTGCCACCGGATCAACTGGGCAAGCAACTGATCGCTCTGCTGGACCTGAATATTCAGGTATCGAAACCGATGCTGGTCGATCTGCTCAGCGTGCAAGCGCAACTGGATGGTCAGACCGACGCCAAAGCCATTGTCGATCAGTCCAAGGAAGCAGCAGACATGTTTGCTGGCATGGCCGTCGGTTCGCAATTGGCGGTGGTCGACGGCACCAACGTTGTGACCAAGCTGCATTACGCGGCCAATCAGGTCGAATTCAACGGCCAGAAAATGACCGTTGAACAGTTCGTCGGCTTCCTGATGAGCAAGTTCGCCGGCGTCACGCAAGTGCAGTGATCCAGCGGCATTAATGGAAACGCCCGGCCTCTGTCGCCCACAGACGCCGGGCGTTTTGCTGTCTGGCGTTCGGAATTTACGCAGCCTCCCACCCCGCACCACGTGGATTCTGAACAATTATTGCGTTGCGAAAACTGGTCTACGCTTGCGTGCAACACTGCCTGACTAAGCGTGGCCATGGATGTTGCCATTGGCCACCGTTACGAATGGGCAAAGAGGGGCATCGCGACCCGGCTGGCCATGTAAGGATGCTGACGAATGCCGCGTACTGATGGTTCTGTATTACATCGTGGTTTACGCCCTTTGTTTCGAGTCGCGCTGTGCAGCCAGTTGCTCTGGCCGGCCTTGGCGTTCGCCGACACACCCTATGATCAGATGGTGCGCGACGCCCGTGTCGGGCATTACACGCCTGCGCTGACGCTGCTTCGCCAGATGCCGCCGGGGCAGGCGAGCACCGGGCAGATCAGCGATCATCTGCAAATCGCCAGTTGGGCCGGATTCGACGCCGAAGTGGTGCAGGTCTACGAAACCCAGGGCCGCGACCGCGTGCTGCCGGTGCAGGCGCTGACGGCCACCGCGCGGGCCTATCGCAACCTCAAGCGCTGGGATAAAGCCACCGAGGTCTACAACAAGGCCTTGGCCCTGGAGCCGGACAACGCCGACCTGCAACTGGGCCTGGCCCTGACTCAGGCGGATGCCGGCAAACCTGATGAAGCGGTGACACGCGCCAAAGCGCTGGTCGCCGCCAAACCCGATGATCCTGCGCGGCGCCTCGCGCTTGGCTACGCGCTGACCCGCGCTGGCAAACAATACGACGCCTTGTTCGAATACGATCAGGCGTTCATCCGCGCCGGCAGCAAACCGGAAGTCGCCCGCGAGTATGTGGTCGCGCTGCAAAAGGCGCGTTTGCCAGAGCCGGCGCTGCGTCTCGCTAAACAGCGTCCGGGGCTGATCGATCCGGTCACCTTGCGTCGCCTGGAAGGCGATCTGGCCGCCGAGCGCGTACGCCTCGCCGAACTTGCCACGCGCAGCGAAAAAGAACGCTACGTCATCGCCGACCGCGCCTTGGCCGATTACGACCAGTTGCTCGCCACCTGGACGCCGGATGCCACGGCTCACGACGACGTGATCCGCTGGCGCATCGACCGCATGGGCGCGCTCAAGGCGCGGGCACGCACGGCTGAGGTCATCAGCGAATACCAAAAGCTGCAAGGCGAAGGCGTGAAGATTCCGACCTACGCATTGCGCTGGGTCGCGGCGTCCTGTCTGGATCAGCGTCAGCCGGAAATCGCCACCGACCTGTATCGCCAGGTGCTCTCGGCACCGGACGCCGATAGCGGCGATCGCCTCGAAGACACCACCGCACTGTATTACTCATTGCTGGAAAGCGATCGTGCCGAAGAAGCGCGCAAAGTCGCCGAAGACCTTGCCAAGTCACAGCGCCCGCGCGTCGAGCTTAAAGGTCTGCCGATCGGCAATCCTAACGATGAGTGGATGGACGCCCAGCAACTGGCGGCGCAGGCCGGCACTTACAGCGCCGATCTGCCCCACGGCGAGGAGCGTCTGCAGACGCTGGTCGATCAGGCGCCGGGCAACGTCGGTTTGCGTCTGGCTCAGGCCGATGTGTATCTGGCCCGGCAATGGCCACGCCGCGCGGAAAACCAGCTCAAGGAAACCGAAAGTATCGCGCCGCGCGACATCGGTCTGGAAGTGGCGCAAGCGCGCACCGCCATGGAATTGCAGGAGTGGCGGCAGAACGATGCGCTGGTCGACGACGTGCTGGCGCGTAACCCGGACAACCGCCAGGTGCAACGTCTGGCCCGTGAGCGCGAAGTCCACGACATGGCCGAATTGCGCGTCGAAGCCTACGGCGGCAAGGCCAACGGCGGCGGCAGTGGCGATGCCGGTGCGGTCAGTGGCAGTCGCGACTTCGGCATCCAGAGCACCCTGTACAGCCCGCCGATCAATGAAGACTGGCGCGTGTTCGCCGGCCTCGGTTACGCCACCGGCGATTTCGCTGAGGGCACCGGTCACCATCGCTTCCAGCGTGTCGGTCTGGAGCGGCGCACCCGTGACATGACCCTTGAAGCCGAAGTGTCCAGTCACGACTACGGTTTCGGCGACAAGCAGGGTGCACGGCTGGCGCTCGCCCGTGACATCAATGATCACTGGCAGTATGGCGGCAGCCTCGAATACCTGTCGGCCGAAACGCCGCTGCGCGCGCTCAACAGCGATATCAAGGCCAATGGTGGCAGCGCGTTCCTGCGCTGGCGCGCCAATGAAAGCCGCGAGTGGCGCCTGTCGGTGAGCCCGTCGCACTTCAGCGATGGCAACAACCGCGTCGAAGCCTTGCTGACCGGTCGTGAGGGTGTCTACAGCTCGCCGAAACTGCAGGTCGATGCCGGTCTGGAAGTCGGCACCAGCCACAACTCGAAATCCGATGACGTGCCGTATTTCAATCCCAAATCCGACTTCAGCGTGATGCCGCTGGTCAACGTCAATCAGGTGCTCTACCACCGCTACGAAACGGCCTGGAGCCAGCAGTTCCAGGCCGGCGCGGGGACGTACAGTCAGCGTGATCACGGCACCGGAGGTATGGCCTTGCTTGGCTACGGCCAACGCTACGCATGGAACGACGTGTTCGAGGTCGGCGGCCTGTTCAGTGTGATCAACCGGCCCTACGACGGAGATCGAGAGACTGATCTGCGTCTGCTCGTCGACCTCACTTTCCGCTTCTAGAAGAGTTTTAAGATGCCTTTTATCTCGCGTTTGATCCTTCTGCTGGGAGCGCTGCTGATCAGCGCCTGCGCCCAGCAGGCCCCGGCCTTCGCGCCACCCTCCGAGCGCCCGGTGGTTGCCAGTGAGCAACCGTGGCCGAAAAACCATTTCCTCGGCATCGCCTATCACGATGTCGAAGACCGTGATCCCGATCAGGCCGTGGTGGCAGTGCGCACCGAGCGCATGATCGAGCAACTGGCGTGGCTGCGCGAAAACGGCTACCAGCCGGTGACGGTCGACCAGATCATGGCCGCACGCAAGGGCGGGCCGCAGCTGCCGGCGAAAGCCGTGCTGCTGAGTTTCGACGACGGTTATGCGAGCTTCTACACCCGCGTACTGCCGGTGCTGCGCGCCTATAACTGGCACGCGCTGCTGGCGCCGGTCGGCAGCTGGGTTGACACGCCGCTCAATCAACCGGTGGATTTCGCCGGCACGCCGCGCGCGCGTTCCGACTTCCTGACCTGGGATCAGGTGCGCGAGATCTCGCAATCCGGTCTGGTGGAAATCGCCGCGCACACCGACGCCAACCACAAGGGTATCCTCGCCAACCCGCAGGGTAACCTGCAGCCGGCCGCCGCGGCCCGACGCTACGACCCGGTCACCAAACGCTATGAGTCCGAAGCTGATTTCCGCGCACGGATTCGTACCGACGTGAGTAATATTTCCGAGAAGATCCGCAAGGCTACCGGCAAGAAACCGCGGGTGTGGGTCTGGCCGTATGGTGCGGCGGACGGCACGTCACTGACGGTGGTCGGTGAGGAAGGCTACGAAATGGCCTTGACGCTGGACGATGGTCTCGACGCCCTCGATAACCTGATGAGCAGCCCGCGTTTCCTGGTCGCCTCCGACCCGGACGGCGAGCATTTCGCCAACAGCGTGGTCGGTGTGCAGGCGCAGCAGGCCATGCGCGTGGTGCATGTCGATCTGGACAATGTCTACGACCCGGACCCGGCACAGCAGGACATCAACCTCGGCAAACTGGTGCAGCGCATGGCCGACCTGGGCGCCAATACGGTGTTCCTGCAGGCCTTCGCCGATCCCAAGGGCGACGGTCTGGTGCACTCGCTGTATTTCCCCAATCGTCACTTGCCGATGCGCGCCGATCTGTTCGACCGTGTCGCTTGGCAGTTGCGCACCCGGGCTCACGTAAAAGTCTACGCGTGGATGCCGGTGCTCAGCTTCGAGCTGGACGCGAAGCTGCCGCGAGTGACGCGCTGGGACCCGAAAACCGCCACCACGTCGGTGGATCCGGATCAGTACAAACGCCTGTCACCGTTCGATCCCGAAGTGCGGCGCATCATCGGCGAAATCTACGAGGACGTGGCGCGACTGACCTCGGTCGACGGCATTCTCTACCACGATGACGCGGTGCTTTCGGACTTCGAAGACGCCGGTCCGCAAGCGCTGAAAGCCTACGCCGCTCAGGGTCTGCCAGGTTCGATTGCCGCGTTGCGCGATGACCCGGCAGCGATGCAACGCTGGACACGCTTCAAGAGCCGCTACCTCATCGATTTCACCAACGAGCTGACGGCCAAGGTCCGCGCTATTCGCGGTCCGCAAGTGCAGACCGCGCGCAACATTTTTGCCGAACCGATGCTCAACCCCGACAGCGAAGCCTGGTTCGCGCAGAACCTCGATGACTTCCTCGCGACCTACGACTGGACCGCGCCGATGGCGATGCCGCTGATGGAAAAACAGACTCAGGCAGAGTCGGGCCCATGGCTTGAAAGATTGGTCGCCACCGTCAGCAAACGTCCCGGCGCGCTGAACCGCACCGTGTTCGAATTGCAGGCGCGGGACTGGACCAAGAAGGACCAGGCCGATATCGACGCTGCACAACTGGCCGACTGGATGGGCCGTCTCAAGCGTCAGGGTGCGACCAGCTTCGGTTATTACCCGGACAATTTTCTCGACAACCTGCCGGACCTGAAAACCGTACGGCCTGCGCTCTCCAACAAATGGAATCCCTGAGATGCTGGATAGACTGTTAGCCCTGCTGGTTCTGGCGCTCGTCCTCGGCGTGCCGCTGGGCCTGATCTTCCTGGTCACCGGGCAGTTCCTGATGGACTTCGTGTTCTTCTACCCGCTGTTCATGTCGGGCCTGTGGATTGCCGGCGGCCTGTATTTCTGGCTGCACTGGGAGCGCCACTGGCCATGGAAGGACGACACCTTGCCGCCGCCGCTGGCAGGCGAGCCGCTGATTTCGATCCTGATCCCTTGCTACAACGAAGGTGAAAACGCCGCTGACACCATTCACGCGGCCCTGGCCCAGCATTATCCGAACATCGAAGTCATCGCGATCAACGACGGTTCCAGGGACAACACCGCCGAAGTCCTCGATGCGCTGGCCAAGGAAGATCCGCGCCTGCGTGTGCTGCATCTGGCGGAGAACCAGGGCAAGGCCGTGGCTCTGCGCATGGGCGCCATTGCCGCACGCAGTGAGTATCTGGTGTGCATTGACGGTGACGCGCTGTTGGCGCCGAACACCGCAGCGTATCTGGTCGCACCGATGCTGGATAACGCACGCCTTGGCGCAGTGACCGGCAACCCGCGGATTCGCACGCGCTCGACGCTGGTCGGGCGGGTGCAGGTTGGCGAGTTCTCGTCGATTATCGGCCTGATCAAGCGCACGCAACGGGTGTTCGGGCGGATCTTTACCGTGTCCGGGGTGATTGTCGCGTTCCGCCGCACGGCGCTGAACCGGGTCGGCTACTGGAGCCCGAACATGATCACCGAAGACATCGATATCAGCTGGAAGCTGCAACTCGATCACTGGAGCATCTTCTACGAGCCGCGCGCGCTGTGCTGGATTCTGATGCCGGAAACCCTCGGCGGCCTGTGGAAGCAGCGCCTGCGCTGGGCTCAGGGCGGTGCCGAAGTGCTGTTCAAAAACATCCGTGGCATCTGGCAGTACCGCCATCGTTACCTGTGGCCGCTGCTGTTCGAATACTGCCTGTCGACCGGCTGGGCGTTCACCTTCCTGCTCTCGGTGATTTTCTGGGGCGTGGGCAAGTTCGTGGTCATGCCTGAAGCGATCGCTGTGCATCACTTGATGCCGCCGGCATTCACCGGGTTGCTGCTGGCGTTCGTCTGCCTGGTGCAGTTTGCCGTCAGCATCATTATTGACCGCCGCTACGAGCCGGGTCTGGGCAAGACCATGTTCTGGGTGGTCTGGTACCCGATCGCGTTCTGGTTCGTCAGCCTGCTGACCACGCTGGTCAGCTTCCCCAAAGTCTTGTTTGGCCAACATCAGCAACGTGCGCGCTGGGTCAGTCCTGACAGGGGCATCAAACCGATCGGCGACGACGAAGAGGAGGTCATAAAATGAAAATCATCCGGACCCGCCAGCGACCCTTGCTGCTCGTGATCGATGTGCTGGTCACGCTGGTGGCGTGGATCGGCCTGCTGTTCCTGCTGATTCGCGGCCTGTGGCCGTTGGTCGAAACGCACGTCGGCGGGCCGCGCATCGACAACTCGGCGTTCGATGCGCTGGGCACATTGCAGATCTATTTATGGGTGGCGCTGGCCAATGCGCTGGTGCTGATTGGCTGGGCGCGTTATCAACAGCGTAAAAGCCGCAGCTTTGCCCAGCGCCGTTTGCCCTCGCCAGTGATCGACGATCAAGGGCTGAGCAAGAGCTTCAAGCTGTGTGCTGACCGGTTGCAGAAACTGCGCACGCCGGGGGTGATGACCATCCACAACGATCAGGACGGCGACATCAGTCATGTAGAAACGCATTTCTGGCCGGTACAACCGTCAGAGCTGCCGCCACCGCTGGCGCCGCTGGAGCATCCGCGGGTGATCTTTCTGCACGCCGAAGATGACGAACAGCGTGAAACCCTGATCCGTTAACCGCCCCCACTTGACGAGTGTGATCGTTCCCACGCTCCGCGTGGGAATGCCTCCAGGGACGCTCCGCGTCCAGTGACGCGGAGCGTCACGTGCTGCATTCCCACGCAGGAGCTTGGGAACGATCAGTTCGCGAGAAATGATCGGTCGCAGCTATTCGCGAATCAGCTTCCACGCTTCAGCCATCGAAAGCGGCTGTTTCATCCGCTCGGCAAGCAGCGCAATCGCCCGTTGCCTGTCGCACGCCACCGCCGCGACCACGACGCCGTTTTTGGCGAACAGGCCGATGAACGGCGGTTTCTCCGGCTCGCCATCAAATTCGACTTCATCCCACGCCTCGGCGCGACCCAGATAGTCGTAGTTCTTGCCAAAGTGGAAGGTCCAGAAATACGGCACATCCAGGTAACGCTCATCGCCTCCGAGCATGTTGGCGGCAGCGATGCGCGCGTGTTGTTGCGCCAGGCGCCAATGTTCGATGCGCTGCGGCTGGCCATTCAACGGGAACGTGGCGATATCACCCACGGCCCATAATCCTTCGCTCACGCGCATACCGCCATCGACGCGCAACGATTGGTCGTCTTCTCTGGGCAATGACGCGAACGCTTCGGTGGCCGGATGTACGCCGATCCCGGCGAGCACCAGATCAGCCGTGAGGCGCAGACCGTTGTCCAGCAGCACCGCCTCGACCCTGTCCTCACCAAGAATTTCCGTGGCCTCATGATCAGTGATGAACTTCACCCCATGCGCCTCGTGCAACGCGCGAATCGCCTTGCCGACGGCTTCGCCGAATTGCTTTGCAAAGGGTGTCTCATGGCGGGCCAGTACCGTGACGTCGAGGCCGTGCTGACGCAGCGCCGAAGCGCATTCGAGGGCGATGAAGCTGTCGCCGATGATCACCGCGCGCTGATCCGCTTGAGCGGCGCCGATGATCTGTTCGGCGTGGGTTTTCGAGCGCAGCACGAAAACATTGGCCAGATCGGCGCCGGGCAGCTTCAGCGGGTTCGGCGCGCCGCCGGTAGCCAGTACCGCAGCGTCGTAACGCAGAACTCCGCCGTTGTTCAGATGAAGGGTTTTGTCCGGCGCGTCGAGTGAGCTGACTTCGCCTTGCACGCGTTCGATGCGCTGCGCTTGGTAGAACGCCTGATCACGCAAGGGCGGTACTTCCTTTGGCGACATCTCGCCGGCGAGAACGAATTTGCTCAGCACCGTACGGTCGTAGCCGGCATCCGCTTCGCCGTCGACCAGTACAATTCGTCCGCCAAAACCTTTCTCCCGCAGCGCGGCTGCACACGCGGTACCTGCCGCACCGGCGCCGACCACCACAAACGTTCTCGGATCGTCGGCAGGCGGCATGTGTGGATCGTGCAGCGGCTGGTCATCGACCCACACTTCATCGTCGCGCAACTCCAGAGGATAACGCTTGAGACTGTCGAGTGAAGGCGGCTCGCACAGGGCACCATCCTCGGCGCGGTACGCGGCTTTATGCCATGGGCAGATCAACCGCCCATGGCACAACGCGCCCTCCGCCAACGGCGCACCGGCATGCGGACACAGCCCCTGAAACGCGCGCAATTGGCCGTTGGTCCGCAACAGCACGATCTTGCAGTCGCCGATTTCCACTTGCAGGCCTCGATCTTGCGGAACATCGGCGAAACGGGCGACACGGTGCAGGGGCATGGTGGTTTCCTCACAGACGTTTTTCTTGTGAACGCGTGCGGCAATTCGAGGTTCAGCCATTTGCTACTGCCACGGCACGAACGGTACGGCTATAGTTTGCAGGCCGACGACGGCCCCACTGCACAAGGTGCTCCCGGAATGACCCGATTGACCTCTCTCAACCCTTGGCTGGCGGCCGTTGCCGTCGCCCTTTGCGTGCAGTTTCCAGCGCAGGCCCAGGAACGCTTCACCCTGAGCATCCCGGGGGTTTCCGATAACCGCCTGTTCACCTCGGCCGCCGCCAGCGACGCCCCGGGTTGCGGCGGCAAGAACCAGTCGCCCGCGCTGAGCTGGAACGCCGGCCCGGCCGGAACCCAGAGCTACGCCATCGTCATGCACGACCCGGACGGCCAGAAGGGCCTGGGTGTCGATCACTGGATTCACTACGGCATCAAACCCGCGACCCGCCAGATCGCCGCCGGCGTCGGCGCCAAATCCGCCCTCGAAGGCGTCGGCGGCACCAACAGCAAAGGCAACACCCATTACATGGGCCCATGCCCGCCCGTGGGCGATAGCGCGCACCACTACATCATCCAGATCTACGCTCTGGATCTGGCCCCCGACGCCTTGCCCGCCGGCCTGACCCGCGCCGAGCTGATGGAAAAAATCAAAGGCCATGTGCTGCGCAACAGCAGCGCGGTGCGGCGTTATCACCGCTGAGCATTGGCCTGAGCAGGAAAAAGCGCGCACTATTAAGGTACTTTTCAGTGCGCCAGAGGCTGGCATGACACAACGAGTCGACCGAATTGCCCAATTGCTCAACTGCCCGATCAAGGGTAAGGAGATTCGTCAGGCAATCCTCGAAACCCGAAAGGAACTGGAGGCGGCGGACGACGAGCCTGATGATTCTCAGGCCATGCCAACCACAGCGGACTCGAGGCGAGACGGCGAGGATGACGTTTGAGTCTGACAGCGTTTGCTTGAAATGCGATCCTTGGATCCCCGCGCCTCAAAACGATTCCTCGTCCCTATCAGTCAGCTTAAAAGTGAAAAATTAAATGGATTTTTACCCGTGTTTTCTTTCTGTGGTGTTTGTAGTACGTAACCAATCAGAATCCATTGAGTTCATCCTTTCCGAAGCGACTGCGGTGATTGCGCCGATTGTCAGTGATTTCGAATTGATCGTTGTGGACAATGCTTCCGATGATGACACCATCACGATCATGAAGCGTCTGACCGGTGAGCAAGGCATGGCTAACTTGCAAGTCTATGCGCTGACCAAGGAAGTCGATGCCGATTCGGCTTGTTGGGTCGGTATGGAAAGCGCGTTGGGTGATTTTGTTGCGGTCATTGACCCGTTGGCGGACGACATTCATTTCCTGCCCCAAATGCTCGACAAGTCGGTTAAAGGGGCCGACGTGGTCTTTGCCCATAATCGCGAGAAACCCCTTCAAAGCGTTGCCTACCGTGCGGCCTACAATCTGTTTCACACGTTGTATAACTGGTGCAATGGCGTGCATCTGGCCAAAGAGGCGCCGTCCTACCGCATTCTAAGCAAAACCGTAATCAACTATATTCTCCAGCATCCCCAGCCGACGCTTTCCTATCGCCACCTTCCGGCTACGGGTGGATTTGCGCGCGCCTCGCTTGAATACAGTGCGGCGGCCCGAACCGCTCCGAAAAAAAGCCTGAGCGACAGTATCGATCGGGGCATGCGCCTTCTGGTGTCGACCACTCGGGCGCCGATGCGACTGGTGACCGGGCTGTCGATGTTCGGTGCGCTGGCAAATCTGGTCTACGGCGTCTACGTAATGATCATTGCCCTGCTGAAAACCGATATTGCGCCGGGCTGGGTCAGTCTTTCGCTACAACAGTCGGGCATGTTCTTCCTGATTTCGCTGGTGCTGCTGGTACTGGGTGAATACATTCTCAACATGGTCAGTTTGTCGAATGAAGGGCCGCGTTACCATGTGGGGCAGGAATTCACCAGCGCGCGCATGACCCGGCTGGAAAAGCTCAATATCGAAGAAGTCGCCGACAAGGCCGGCGGTAGCCGTAGCGAACAGGTCTCTTGATGCGCCACCCTGATCAGGATGTCGTGGTGATCGGCGGTGGGTTCTACGGTGCCGCGATCGCGATCTATATGGCCAAACAGCGGAATCTGAAGAATGTGGTGCTGATTGAACGAGAGGCGCGTTTGATGCAACGTGCGTCTTACAACAATCAGGCCCGAGTGCATAACGGTTTCCACTATCCGC
Source organism: Pseudomonas granadensis (assembly GCF_900105485.1). GTDB lineage: Bacteria > Pseudomonadota > Gammaproteobacteria > Pseudomonadales > Pseudomonadaceae > Aquipseudomonas > Aquipseudomonas granadensis. The sequence continues at coordinate 5,799,560 of NZ_LT629778.1, forward strand.
GCAGCTTCACGACTGCTTACCGCAGTCGTATCAATCTGCCCAGGTTCGTTCGCGATTGGCCAATGGCGGTGAAAACCGATTTCACCAAGCTCTATGCAATCGCGCGTCGTAATTCGAAATGCACGGCGGGGCAATTCGCGCGTTTCTGTCGCGAGATCGGCGCAGCCATCGAGCCCGCTGCATTGCCATTGCGAGCGTTGTTCGAGCCACGTCTGATCGAGGATGTGTTTTTGGTGGAGGAGCATGCGTTCGATTCCACCCGTCTGGCCGCCTGGGCAGAGCGGGAGCTTGCCGAGAGCGGGGTGCAGATTCGCTATCAGACGTGCGCCAAAGCCATTTCCAGAGCTACCGATGCGTTGCAGGTGACGTTGGCCAGACCGGACGGCGTGAGCGAGCAATTGACTGCTCGCTACGTGTTCAATTGTAGCTACAGCGGGTTGAACCAACTGGGTGGGGACTTTCCCGGCGTCAGCACAGGATTGAAGCAGGAAGTCACCGAAATGGCTCTGATGCAGATGCCCGACGCCTTGGTGAACCTGGGGATCACCGTGATGGATGGGCCGTTCTTTTCAATGATGCCTTTTCCGGCGCGCGGTCTGCATACGCTGTCCCACGTCCGCTATACCCCGCATTTGCACTGGACCGACGAGAAGGGGATCGATCCATACCGGAAACTGACGGAGTACGAGCGCCTCAGTCGCGTAGACCGTATGGTTCGTGACGTCGCTCGTTATATACCGGCAGTGTCGCAAGCCAGGTACAAGGATTCGCTTTTTGAGGTGAAAACCGTGCTGGTTAAAAACGAAGGCGATGACGGCCGGCCGATTCTTTTCGAACAGCATGCAGCCTTGCCGGGGTGCTTTTCGATCCTGGGCGGTAAAATTGACAATATTTACGACGTTCTGGAACGGCTCGATTCGCTTGTGTTCATTTCGAGCGAGCCCCGGAACATGCAGGAGCGGTAAATGAACAACGCACTGATTGGTTTTTCCGGATTCGTGGGCACCACTCTGCTCAAACAGGCGCAATTTCAAGCTCTTTATCGTTCGACCAATATCGCCGATATCGAAGGCCAAACATTCGATACCGTCGTATGCGCCGGCGCGCCGGCACAAAAGTGGATCGCCAACCGCGAACCTGAAGCAGACCGCTTGAAGATCGAGGGCTTGATTTCGCATTTGAAGACGCTCAAGTGCCGCCGTTTTATCCTCATCAGTACGGTTGACGTCTTCAAGTCATCGGTAGGTGTCGATGAAGATTCCCCGGTGGACGAGTCCGGTTTGCACGCCTATGGCTTGAACCGTCGCCTGCTGGAAAAATTTGTGGAGGCGCACTTTCCCGAGCACCTGATCGTGCGTCTTCCCGGATTGGTAGGGCCAGGTCTGCGCAAGAATGTCATTTTCGACTTCCTCAACGATAACAATCTGCATGCCATAGATAGCCGCGGGGTCTTTCAGTTTTACCCGATGATCAATCTCTGGTTCGATATTCAGCTGGCAATCGAGGCGGGCATCAAACTTGTCCACCTGACCGCGCAACCTGTCAGTGTGGCTGCCATTGCGAAGGACGGTTTTGCGCGTGAGTTCGCCAACGCCCTGGACAATCCCGTCGGCTTTTACGACATGCAGACTCGGTACGCAAATGTGTTCGGTGGCGAAGGTCGTTATCAGTACAGCTTGCGCGAGACCCTGTTGGCCGTCAGAGCGTATGCCCAGTCCGAGCCGCGCGGGGCGCTTGTAAAATCATGAGACTGGCCATTTCCAACATCGCCTGGGATGTCGTTGAAGACGACGCCGTTGCGCAGCTGCTGCGAGCCTATGGCATTGATGCAATCGACATCGCCCCCGGCAAATACTTTCCCGACTGCAGCAAGGCAACCGATGCGGATATTGCACGGGTCAAGGCCTGGTGGGCTCAACATGGCGTCGAGATTACCGGCATGCAGTCATTGCTGTTTGGTACCAGTGGTCTCAATGTGTTCGGTGACCCGCAAAGCCAGTCGGCATTGTTGCAGCATCTGACTGGCGTATGCCGTGTCGCGGGACGTCTGGGCGCCACCCGATTGGTGTTCGGCTCGCCGAAGAATCGCGATAGAAGCGGTTTGACCGATCAGCAGGCGCTGGAGGCTGGGGTGGTGTTCTTCCGTCAGTTGGGCGATATCGCCAGGAGCTGCGGCGTATTCATCTGTCTGGAGCCGAATCCGACCTGTTACGGCGCCAACTTCATGACCACCAGTGCTGAAACGGCTGCTGTGGTCAGGCAAACCGCGCACCCGGCCATCCGCATGCAATTGGATACCGGCGCTTTGACAATCAACGATGAGCGGCCCATGGCAGTGCTTGAAGACTGTGCATCATTGATTGGCCATATCCACGCGAGTGAGCCGAACCTGCTTCCATTGGGCGATGGTTCTACGAACCACGAAAGCATGAGTGCCGCGGTACGGCAATATCTGCCGAATCATCTGGTATCCATCGAAATGGTCGCCACTTCTGCCGAGCCACACCTGGCTTCGATCGAGCGTGCGTTGATCAAGGCCGTTGACTGCTATCGGGTCCGGGACATGGAGCGCAACCCATGAAATGGATGATCCTGTTGCTGGGAATCCTGTCCAACGCGTCAGCGAGTGTCTTGATCAAAATTGCAATGACCCCGCCACGCCGCTTCCCTTCTCCGACCGACCCGCTGGGAGCCTTGAGTAATTGGCCGTTCTGGCTCGGACTGGGTCTATACGGCACGGCGTTCCTGTTGTACGCCGCCGCGCTTGCACGTTTGCCATTGAACGTTGCACACCCGGTGCTGACTGCAGGCGCGGTGGCGGCTGTGGCCCTGTCTTCGGTGTTGATTTTTCGAGAACCCTTTCACTGGACGACCGGTGCAGGGATTTTATTGGTAATCGCCGGCGTGGCTTTGATTACTGCGCGCGTGGCCTGATGGAACACAAGATGACGTCCTCCTTGATTGATCCTGTCGTGCGTAGCTCCTGGCACGTACCCACTTTCGATACACCGCTGTGGCTGGGCCGGCAGCGTGATTTCTGCGTGGTTATTCCGCTGATCAACGAAGGCGAACGGATCAAGAATCTACTGGCGAGAATGGCCGCGTGCGGTATTCCTTCCCACGCCGACATTATTATTGTCGACGGGGGCAGCACCGATGGCTCGCTGGCGCTGGATGCGTTGCAGCAGGCAGGTGTGCGCGGGTTATTGGTCAAGACCGGTCCGGGCAAGCTCAGCGCGCAGTTGCGTTGCGCGTACGCTTTCGCTCTGGATCAGGGTTACGAAGGCATCGTAACCATCGACGGTAATGACAAGGATGACCCGGATGCCATTCCTCGCTTCATCGAAGCGATGAAGCAAGGGGTGGATTTTGTCCAGGCATCACGTTTCGTGGCAGGCGGCGTCGCAGAAAACACGCCTGCCTCGCGAGATTTTGCGATCCGTTTCATCCATGCGCCGTTGCTGAGCCTGAGCTCCGGTTTCAAATGGACCGACACTACCCAAGGTTTTCGCGCCTACAGCCGCAAACTGCTGCTCGATCCACGCGTGGCGCCTTTTCGTGATGTATTCATGACGTACGAACTGTTGGCCTATCTGTCCTTTCGCGCGCCGAAGCTGGGCTTCCAGTGCGTCGAGTTGCCGACGGTACGTCGTTATCCAAAAGGTGAAGTGCCCACCAAGATCAGCGCCTTCAAAGGCAATCTGTCGGTATTGGAGATTCTGTTCAAGGCGTGCCTGGGGCAATTCAACCCTAAAAGCTAAGCACTCCAGTTGTCATCAAAGCCGGAAACAAAGACCCCGCCTTTGGCGGGGTTTTTGTTTATGTCAGTTGAGCGCTTTGGCAGGTTTGCGAATCATTTTTCCAGGAGTATTGCGCTGCAATACACTGAACCATTGCGAATGACTTTATAGACGTGACCGCCCTTCGTATCGAACGGCTCGCCGTTGCGCGTCCAGAAATCTTCCGGCGGACTGTCTGCATAAACGTAATCAAACTGACAAATCGCGCGTTTGAACCGATCAATGTTCTTGGCGTTGTCGGTCGCTGGCTGGTTCATGAACGATGTGCTGCTGTACGACAGGTAGCGTAGCGGTTGAGTCTTCAATCTGAAAATGAAGTAACCGAAGCTTGAATCCTTGCCGTCAACATACATGACCCTTTCGGTGCCGGTGGTGTACTTGAGCAATTGGGCTGCTTTTGCCCGGTAAACGTCATGAAGTGGTACGGACGGTCGCTTTTCTTGCACGAAAAACATGTTCAAGGGTGGCGCGGTTACGTATGCGGCGCCAATCATGAGGACTGCGATCAGGGCGCAGCGCAGTATCGAAAGCCCATCTCTCGCAACGAAGTATTGGAGAAAGAATGTAGCGAACAGGGCAACGATAAAGTATCTGGAAAACGATACATGATCGTTGAACCATCCCGAGGCAATAGTCACATACGACAGGAAGAGCAGATAGCCGACGGTTGTCAGTAAAAGGAAAGCAAAGGTGAGCGCCATTTCCTTTTGGCTACTGCTCCGGTTGTAGGTCAGCACCAGCGCGGCGGCTGTTGCGATGCTGATGAACATCCATAGTGGAATCCCTGGCGTTAAAAATTCCATCTGATGAGCGGGTGGCAAAAACGCTGCGTGGGGAAACAGGTTACCCAAAACATGATGCAAACCGATCGATACGTTGCTCAACAATCCCGCACCTTTGAGCATCACTGACATGCCTTCGAATTTGATCGTCAGGGCATATGCCGCGACGTACCACTCCCAAGACAGGTAAGTCAGCAGCGGTACTGCCATTAATACCAGCGACCGAGGGAGAATGGTCTTGATCTCGAGCTTGTCGGCAAACAGGCGCATGCCGACGTAATAGGCCCATACGAATGCCGCCAGGATGATACCGACGTGTTTGAGCAGCACCACCGCAATGATCGCCAGCAAGGCAACCTTGAAGCTGTCGCGGTCATTTTTGTAGGCAAAGCGCAGAGCACACAGGAACAGCAGCGACTGCAACGGGTCGATCAGCAACGTCAGCGTCAATGCCTGATAAAAAGCCAGATAAGCAAAAAACAAGGTGATGATGGTGATGGCCCACTTGGTGCGGGACTCTGAGTTCGATACACAGTAAATGGTGGAGAGACCCAGCAGCCAAGTGATGAAATAGGCCGACGCTACGCCACTACCCTGCAGCAAGCTTTCGCCGAAATAACGCAGCAACGATATGCCGGGAATGTAGTTGGGGAAAACCTGAACTTCCTTGCTTGTAGGCAGGTTATTCGTCAGCGACAGGTATTCGACTGCAGCACCCCAGTGGGAAAACTCATCCCACACCCAATACTGCGAACCCCACGACAGGATCAGCGCCAAAGCGAACAGCACCGCCAGTTCCACGGCTTGACGCACTATTGAAAAACGCTCTGTGCCTCCCTTCATCAACGTCCAAAAGCCTGCGACACAGCCAATGGCCGCGCACGAAAGCACGACTTTTATTCCGACGCCAAGCAACTGAACACAGCCGAAGAGATAAAGGATGATCATCGCCAGTATGAGCGAAACAGGATGTTCGGCCCGAAACTTGTTGATGATGAATCTTGAGGTAAAAGCTGTTAGCCCAAGAAAAACAAAATACGTCAGCAGTACATATTGCACTGGTCCCTCCCTAGGAATTTCAAAGCACAAAACGAGTGAGCTATTGTTTCAAGAGCTGTTGGCTGAAGAGCCGGGTCGGAATTCTTTCAAATATCTGATCACCTTGGTGAGCCTGCTCGATGGAGGCAAGGGCCTTTCAAAGGTGACGGGGCAGCGATAGATGAATGACTCAATCATATTCGCGGAGACGACATCGAGCGGGATACTAACGTAAACCATCGGGAAACTCAGGAACCGCAAGGTAATCGCTGCGGGGCGCAGCGCCGCTGAGCAAAAAAAAGCAAAAAAAAGCCTCCGGTGTGATCACCCGAGGCTTCGTTATATGGTGCACCAGGCGGGATTCGAACCCACGACCCCTGCCTTCGGAGGGCAGTACTCTATCCAGCTGAGCTACTGGTGCAGCGGGCGACATCATACCTAGGTCGACTCGGGGCGTCCATGCCGGGTTTCGGCGGGTTTTGTCAGGGCACGTGTCGGTGAAATCGCTGCATTCCAGAAAGCGGTAACGTCCTGCAAAACCCTCGCTTGGCGCTTTGCCGGGGTTGATCTAAGGTTTTTCCTGCGGTTCGGGTTTCTGGTGCGTTGATCTGAAAAACGGGCTTTTTGTTCTTTTTTTCGAACGACCTATTGTCCTTTAACCCCTTTGATCCTACGATCCGTTTGAGATTTCAAACGCTCTTTGCTGGGTGTCGAAGCGCTGGTGTTGCTAATCGTGCACTGCTCCTGCGCCACACCCGGTCACTGATTTCCCTGACGGCAGCCTTGCGAGGCGCCTTTCTACAATCATAATTTTGCTCCGCGCTGGCCGCGGTGCTGTTAAGGAAAGCCGACATGCAGCTTAAAGACACCCAGTTGTTCCGCCAGCAAGCCTTCATTGATGGCGCTTGGGTCGATGCCGACAACGGTCAGACGATCAAGGTCAACAACCCGGCCACTGGCGAAATCCTCGGCACCGTGCCGAAGATGGGCGCTGCCGAAACCCGTCGTGCCATCGAAGCCGCTGACAAGGCGCTGCCGGCCTGGCGTGCGCTGACCGCCAAAGAGCGTGCCGGCAAGCTGCGTCGCTGGTTCGAACTGATGATCGAAAACCAGGACGACCTCGCGCGCCTGATGACCCTCGAGCAGGGCAAGCCGCTGGCCGAAGCCAAGGGCGAAATCGTTTACGCCGCGTCGTTCATCGAGTGGTTCGCTGAAGAAGCCAAGCGCATCTACGGTGATGTGATTCCGGGCCATCAGCCCGACAAGCGCCTGATCGTGATCAAACAGCCGATCGGCGTCACCGCCGCGATCACCCCGTGGAACTTCCCGGCGGCGATGATCACCCGCAAGGCCGGTCCAGCCTTGGCCGCCGGTTGCACCATGGTGCTCAAGCCGGCTTCGCAAACGCCATTTTCCGCTTTCGCCCTGGCCGAACTGGCCCAGCGTGCGGGCATTCCGGCGGGCGTATTCAGTGTGGTGTCCGGTAGTGCCGGCGACATCGGCAGCGAGCTGACCAGCAACCCGATCGTGCGCAAGCTGTCCTTCACCGGCTCGACCGAAATCGGTCGCCAGTTGATGGCCGAATGCGCCAAGGACATCAAGAAAGTCTCGCTGGAACTGGGCGGCAACGCGCCGTTCATCGTGTTCGACGATGCGGACCTGGATAAGGCCGTCGAAGGCGCGATCATCTCCAAGTACCGCAACAACGGCCAGACCTGCGTCTGCGCCAACCGTCTGTACATTCAGGACGCGGTCTACGACGCGTTCGCCGAGAAGCTGAAAGTGGCAGTTGCCAAGCTGAAGATCGGCAACGGTCTGGAAGACGGCACCACCACCGGCCCGCTGATCGACGAGAAAGCCGTGGCCAAGGTGCAAGAGCATATCGCTGACGCCGTGAGCAAAGGCGCGACCGTTCTGGCTGGCGGCAAGGCGATGGAAGGCAACTTCTTCGAACCGACCATTCTGACCAACGTGCCGAAAAACGCTGCGGTGGCCAAGGAAGAAACTTTCGGCCCGCTGGCGCCGCTGTTCCGCTTCAAAGACGAAGCCGAAGTGATCGCGATGTCCAACGACACTGAATTCGGTCTGGCTTCGTACTTCTATGCGCGCGACCTCGGTCGTGTGTTCCGTGTCGCCGAAGCGCTGGAATACGGCATGGTCGGCGTCAACACCGGGCTGATCTCCAACGAAGTCGCGCCGTTCGGCGGCATCAAGGCCTCGGGCCTGGGTCGTGAAGGCTCCAAGTACGGCATCGAAGATTACCTGGAAATCAAATACCTCTGCCTGGGCATCTAAGCGCTAAAGCTTGGACTCCGACAAGGATCGCGGTAAACGCAAAGGGCACGAGAGCGCTGTCCCTTTGCGTGGTTTGAAACCTGCATTTTCTCTGCGGCCGGGAACGCCGTGGCAGTCGATCATCGCATGCTGCCACCGCCGATTCCTCCCGCTTCATCCTTGAACCACGCCGCCCGATGAGCGGCGAATGAGGACTGTAATGAGCAAGACTAACGCTGAACTGATGGTCCGTCGTACCGCTGCTGTACCGCGCGGTGTTGGCCAGATTCACCCGATCTTCGCCGAATCCGCGAAGAACGCCACAGTAACCGACGTTGAAGGTCGTGAGTTCATCGACTTCGCCGGCGGTATCGCGGTATTGAACACCGGCCACGTGCACCCGAAAATCATCGCCGCCGTGACCGAACAGCTGAACAAGCTGACCCACACCTGCTTCCAGGTGCTGGCCTACGAGCCGTACGTTGAGCTGTGCGAAAAAATCAACGCCAAGGTTCCAGGTGATTTCGCCAAGAAAACCCTGTTGGTCACCACCGGTTCCGAAGCCGTCGAGAACGCCGTGAAAATCGCCCGTGCCGCCACGGGTCGCGCTGGCGTCATCGCCTTCACTGGCGCCTACCACGGCCGCACCATGATGACGCTGGGTCTGACCGGTAAAGTCGTGCCGTACTCGGCCGGCATGGGCCTGATGCCAGGCGGCATCTTCCGCGCGCTGTACCCGAACGAGCTGCACGGCGTGAGCATCGACGATTCGATCGCTTCGATCGAACGCATCTTCAAGAACGACGCCGAGCCGAAAGACATCGCCGCGATCATCATCGAGCCGGTGCAGGGCGAAGGTGGTTTCTACGTCGCGCCGAAAGAATTCATGAAGCGCCTGCGCGCGCTGTGCGATCAGCACGGCATCCTGCTGATCGCGGACGAAGTACAGACTGGCGCTGGCCGTACCGGTACGTTCTTCGCCATGGAGCAGATGGGCGTTGCTGCCGACCTGACCACCTTCGCCAAATCCATCGCTGGCGGCTTCCCGCTGGCCGGTGTGTGCGGCAAGGCCGAATACATGGACGCCATCGCCCCAGGCGGCCTGGGCGGCACCTATGCCGGTAGCCCGATCGCTTGCGCTGCGGCCCTGGCCGTGATGGAAGTGTTCGAAGAAGAACACCTGCTGGACCGCTGCAAGGCCGTCGGCGAGCGTCTGGTCACTGGCCTGAAAAACATTCAGGCCAAATACCCGGTCATTGGCGAAGTGCGTGCGCTGGGCGCAATGATCGCGGTCGAGCTGTTCGAGAACGGTGACAGCCACAAACCAAACCCGACTGCCGTAGCGGCCGTAGTGGCCAAGGCTCGCGACAAGGGGCTGATCCTGCTGTCCTGCGGCACTTACGGCAACGTGCTGCGCGTACTGGTACCGCTGACCTCGCCGGACGAGCAACTGGACAAAGGTCTGGCGATCATCGAAGAGTGCTTCTCGGAGCTGTAAGCCGGCATTCTGTGAACGGATCGACAAAAAACCCGCTTCGGCGGGTTTTTTCATGCCGGCGCAAACATATCGGCGTTTAGCGCTGTCTCGATTGCCCGGCATTGGCTAAGGTTCAAGGCATTGCCAGGGAGTGCGTGCATGATTGCCGTTGAATTACCCGCCGTACCGCGCGTGTTGATTGCCGAGGCCGATCCGTGGTCCCGCGATCTGCTCAAACAAGTGCTGCTGAACGTGCGTTGCGATGCGCGGCTGGATCTGTGTGCCGATGGTCAGCAAGCGCTGTCGATGCTCACCGAAATTCCCTATGACCTTGCCATCGTCGATTGGGAACTGCCCGGCGTCGATGGTTTGAACGTGCTGCGCAGCGTGCGTCAGCGCAAGCGCAACCCGCCGCTGCCATTCATTTTGATGAGCAGCCGCAACGACAGTGCCAGCGTGCGCGAAGCCATCCCGCTGGCACCGACGGCGTATCTGACCAAACCATTGAACATGGAGGGCCTGACCGAGCGTCTGCAGGGCTTGCTGCTCAACGCCGGGCAGGAGGTGTTCTGTGAAGTGCCGGCCCTGGCGCCGGGCATGACCCTCTCGGTGTTTCTTGAGCGGCGCCGTGAGCAAACCGACGGCGCGCCGTTGATGACCGATGTGCAACTGGCGGTGAAGCGCAGCCTCAATCCCGATGGCCTCGACCTGAAGCTGCTCGAAGAAGAGATTCGCACCGACCCGCAGATCACGGCGGTACTGATCGCCGCGGCCAACAGCGCGGCGCAGCACCATGGCGCGCCGGTGCAGACACTGGCGCAAGCTCTGCATCGGCTGGGCACCGGGCAGAGCATGAATCTGATCCTTGGGCTGGCGCTCAAGCGCAGTGCCCGGCTCAGCGATCCGTGTCTGGCGGACTACGCCGAGCGTTATTGGGGCTTGTCACTGCACACCGCCGAATATGCGCGCACCCTGGCGCGGTTGCTCGACCTGGATCAGGAGCGCTGCTATTGCGCCGGCATGCTGCACCGTCTCGGCGATCTGGCGTTGCTGCGTTGTCTGCAGGAGTGGCAGCAGGCGGGCGGGGCGCTGGACGAGCAGGAGGAAGTCGGCGAGGCGCTGGCGCAGTTTGGTGCGGCGTATGGTTCTGCGTTGCGCACGCGCTGGCGTCTGCCGCTGGAACTGCGCGAACTGATTGCCTCGGCCTATCAGCTCGGTGGCGGGGTGTATTCCCGTGAGGCGCTGGTGATGAACATGGCGGCGCAGATGGCGCGGCTGACCGAGCACGAGGGCGTCGAAGAACTGGCGAAGAGCCGCACGGCGCGGTTGCTGAAGATTGGATTGCCGGAGCTGATGCGGATGCGCAAATAACCGGCTTACACAAACCCTTGTAGGAGTGAGCCTGCTCGCGATAGCGGAGAGTCAGTCGAATAATTGTTGCCTGACACTCAGCCATCGCGAGCAGGCTCACTCCTACAGTTGATCTGTGTGAGGCCTGGGTTTGGCGTCAGGCAGAGATGATGCGGTTCTTGCCCTGGCGCTTGGCTTCATACATCGCCGCATCTGCCCGGGCGAACAGATTGTCGAGGCTTTTGTCGTCATCGGTCAGGCTGGTCAATCCCTGGCTTACGGTGATGCCGAACGTCTGGCCGTCATGGCTGAACCGTAAACGCTGAATTTCCTGCTGCAAGCGTTCCGCCACTTGCATGGCCATTTCCGGTGCACAACCGGGAAACACTGCAGCAAATTCCTCACCACCAATTCGCCCGAACAGATCGCCACGGCGCAACGAGCTGCGGCCACACTCGGCAATCCGTTGCAGCACGGTGTCGCCTTCCGGGTGGCCGTAGCTGTCGTTGATCGCTTTGAAGTCATCGATATCCAGCAGCAGAAACGCCATCGGCGTACCGCGCAGGCGTGCTTCTTCGAATTCGCGGTTGGCGCACTCGAAGAAGTGTCGGCGGTTACTGCTTTGCGTCAGCACGTCGGTGGTCGCCAGGCGTTGCAGCTCGGTTTCCATGTGCTTTTTGTCGGTGATGTCTTCGGCGATGCCGACGATGATCACCGGTTGGTCCGGATCGTCCTGGCGATTGATGAAGCATTTGTCGCTGAGCCAGCGCACCTGGCCGTCGGCGGCGATGATCCGGTACTCGCGGTCTTCCACCGCGCCCTTGTGCAGCACTTCGGCGAGGCTGCGCTCGGCGTAGTCCAGATCATCGGGGTAGATGCTGTCTCGCCACTGGTTGTAGTCACCAAGCAGCAGCCCGGCGGAGCGACCGAAAATCCGTTCATAGGCGGGGCTGACGTACAGCACCTGACGGGTCTCCCAGTTGAATGCCCAGAGCACCGCGTTGACGCTGACCAGCAAGGAACTGAACAACTGTTCGCGTTCGCTCAGGCGTGCAACCTCGCCTTGCGCATGCATCAGCGCCATCAGGGTTTGCGCGGCCTCGGGCCACTGCGGGACGGATGAGTCTTTTGGATTGTTGTTGACCATCGGCACAGATCTCAAAGGGCGTGCCGCGATTTCGACAGCGGCCACATTACAGCCCGCCGGGGTGGCGAAGTGTCTTTGAGATAGGAGATTTTCGGCGAAGTTCAAAACGGTGCACTCGCCTGGGCGAGTGCACCGATCAACGGTCTCAGACTGCTGCAGGACGCAGCGAGTAGGTTTTCAACTGGTCGGCGAATTCACGCAGGGACTGGATGCCGCTGGCCTCGGCCTCGTGAATCCAGTCCTTGATGGCGGCGAGCATGTCGTGGCCATTGGAACTGGTCTTGACCCAGATCTGTTGCAGGGCCAGACGCTTTTCGTAAATGACTTTCAACGCCTGGCTGTGCTCGAGCATGGTCTGGATGCGCAGGTGGTGACGGTCTTCCAGCAGGCTGGTTTCGCGCGACAGCAGGCGCTTGGCGCGGTGGAACTGGTGGCGCACCGAATGATCGACCTTGGCCAGCTCCTGCTTGACCAGCGGACCGATCACCAGCTTGCGGTACTGGGCCATGATCTGGAAGCGGTTGTTGAGGATCGCCATGGCGGTGTCCATGTCCAGGCTGCCTTTGCCTTCGACCCGATGTGCGATCGGCGCAACTCGCTGAACCCTGGCCAGACCGAGGAAGCTGAAGACCTTGATCCACGCCCAGCCGAGGTCGAATTCCCACTTCTTCACCGACAGCTTGGCCGAATTGGGATAGGTGTGATGGTTGTTGTGCAGTTCTTCGCCGCCGATCAGGATTCCCCAAGGCACCAGATTGGTCGCCGCGTCGCGGCATTCGAAGTTGCGATAGCCGACAGCGTGGCCCAGACCGTTGATCACGCCAGCAGCCCACACCGGGATCCACATCATCTGGATCGCCCAGATGGTGATGCCGATGGTGCCGAACAGCAGCAGGTCGATAACGCCCATGATTGCCACGCCCAGCAGCGGGAAACGACTGTAGAGATTGCGCTCGATCCAGTCTTCCGGGCAGTTCTTGCCGTAGATGCGCAGGGTTTCCGGGTTCTGCGCTTCGGCGCGGTACAGCTCGGCACCGGTGCGCAGCACCGTGGACAGGCCTTTGATCACCGGACTGTGCGGGTCATCTTCGGTTTCGCATTTGGCGTGGTGTTTGCGGTGGATGGCCGTCCACTCGCGGGTGTTCTGTGCCGTGGTCAGCCACAGCCAGAAGCGGAAAAAGTGTTTCAGACCGGCATTCAGCTCCAGCGAGCGATGCGCTGAATAACGGTGCAGATAGACCGTGACGGCAACAATCGTCACATGGGTCATCAGCAGGGTGACCGCGACCAGCGACCAGGCCGACAAGCCAAGAAAACCTTCGTACCACATAGGCTATAGGGCCCTCGATAAAGATAAAAACAGCCGTTGCATTATCACCAAGCACACGGATAAAACCAGCCGCCCTTCAAGGAAAGCGTCGCTGGATGTTTCTTGACCTATAATTCCAACCTTTTTGTAGGGACATGGACAGCCGAATGCCTGCCACTCACCGCGATGCCTTGCGTGCAGCGCTGCTCTATCTCGTGCTTGCCGCCATCTGGCTGCAAGGTACTGATCATTTATTAAACAATTTCTTCGATGATCCCGTCGATCTTGCCCGATGGCAACTGATCAACGGTTACCTGTTCGCCGCGGTGAGTGCCGGGTTGATCTTTCTGGCGCGGGCGCGCCTGTACGGGCTTCTCGGCATCGGCGCACGGTTGCGCGAGCGTCACGCCGATCGCGAGCGTTTGCGTCAGGCGGCAGCGGTGTTCGACTGCACCCGCGAAGGCGTGCTGGTCACCAATCATCAGGGCCTGATCGTCCACGTCAATCGTGCGTTCATGGCTATCACCGGTTATCAGCGCGAAGAAGTCATCGGTCAGCAGCCGAGTCTGTTCAAGTCTGGCCATCATCCGCCGGGTTTCTATCAAGCCATGTTCGCCACGTTGCAGGCGCAGGGTGAATGGAGCGGGGAGATCTGGAACCGGCGCAAGAGCGGCGAAATTTATCCACAGTGGCAAACCATCCGCGTGATTCACGATGATCATGGCCGGCTCAGCCATTACGTCGCGGTGTTTTCCGACATCAGTGCGATCAAGCATTCCGAGGACGAACTCAAACACCTCGCGCACCATGATCCGCTGACCGATCTACCCAATCGCCTGCTGTTCAGCGACCGCACCGAGCAGGCGCTGGCCTCGGCGCAAATCCACAAGCGCGGCTGCGCGCTGCTGATGCTCGATCTCGATCACTTCAAAATGATCAATGACAGCCTTGGCCATAACGTGGGTGATCGCTTGCTCAAGGCCGTGGCGGCGCGTTTGCAGGGGTTGTTCGGTCCCGGCATCACCCTCGCGCGGCTGGGCGGCGACGAGTTCGCCGTGCTCGCCGAAAGTTGTCCACAGCCGGTGCAGGCCGCGGCGCTGGCGCAACGCATGCTCGATGCGTTCAAGGACGCGTTTCGCGTTGATGGCCACGAGTTGTTGATCAACGCCAGCATCGGCATCAGCCTGTTCCCCAGCGATGCCTTGAGCGCCGAGCAACTGCTGCGCAATGCCGATGCCGCTTTGTTCAAGGCCAAAAACAGCGGGCGCAACGGGTACGCCTTGTACACCGAGGAACTCACCGCCCACGCCCAGCAACGCGTGGAACTCGCCTTTGAATTGCGCCGCGCGCTGGCGCAGCAGGAACTGCGGGTTTATTACCAACCGGTGCATGACCTGCACAGCAGTCGGCTGATCGGCGTCGAGGCCTTGGTGCGCTGGCAGCATCCGCAACGCGGTCTGGTCTCGCCGGCGGAGTTCATCCCGATTGCCGAGCGTACCGGGCTGATTGCCGACATCGATGCGTGGGTCATGCAGCAGGCTTGCCGGCAAATGTGCCAATGGCAGCAGGCCGGCGTGGTGCTGTCGTTTGTCGCGGTGAATGTGTCGTCGCGACTGTTCGCCCGGCGCGAACTCTATGAGCAGGTGGCGCAGGTGCTGCACGACACTGGCCTTGAGCCGGCGTATCTGGAGCTGGAAGTGACCGAAAGCGCGGTCATGGACGACCCGGAAGTCGCGCTGGAGCAGATGCATCGTTTGCGTGAGCTGGGTATCCGCCTGGCGATCGATGACTTTGGCACCGGCTATTCATCGCTGTTAAGGCTCAAGCGTCTGCCGGTACAGAAACTCAAGATCGATCAAGGCTTCGTCGCCGGTTTGCCGTGGGATGAGGACGACGTGGCGATTGTCCGGGTGATCATCGCGCTGGCCCGCAGCATGGGCATGCAGGTGCACGCCGAGGGCATCGAGCAGGTTGAGCAGGCGGCGTTTTTGCTGGAGCAGGAATGTGATCTGGGGCAAGGCTACTGGTTTGGCCGGCCGGTGCCGGCGCAGGAGATTGAGCATTGCTCCCGGATGGGTGGCGAGGGAAGTTTTTCTGGTTATATAAACATTCTTAAATAGTCTTTTTAAGAATATCTCCCTCTCTCTTATATTGCTCCCACGCCGAACGCAGTGCCGCCCACTGCCAGGCATATCCCCTTCAAAGGAGCAGCACCATGAGCGCATCCCTTCGCAGCGTTGACGGTCAGGACGAAAGCACGATCTTGCGTGAAATCCAGAGCGCCCTGCGCGATCTGCGTTTCGGCGCGGTGGAAATCACTGTGCACAACGCCCAGGTCGTGCAGATCGAACGCAAAGAGAAATTCCGCTTGCAGCAACCCGGCAAGCAACCGGGCTGAAAGATTGCAGCCTGCGCCAGCTCCTGCGGGGAGCTTCAGACAAGAGCTGGCGCAGGCGGCGATCTTTGACCGGCAGCCGATTACGCATTCCATAAGAAAAAAGTCACCACCAGGAATTTCAGGAGCTTTCACCATGTCGTCGATTCGCCGTTACGCTTTGGCCGCGCTGGCCAGTGCCGTGTTTGCCGGTTCCGCGGTTGCCAAGGATTACGAACTGCTCAACGTCTCGTATGACCCGACCCGCGAGCTGTATCAGGACTACAACGCCGAATTCATCAAGTTCTGGCAGAAAGACCATGCCGGCGACACCGTGAAAATCCAGCAATCCCATGGCGGCTCGGGCAAACAGGCGCGTGCGGTGATCGACGGTCTGCGCGCCGACGTCGTGACCCTGGCCCTGGCCGGCGACATCGACGAAGTGGCCAAGCTCGGCAAGAGCCTGCCGGCCGACTGGCAGAAGCGTCTGCCGGAAGCGAGCACGCCATACACCTCGACCATCGTCTTCCTGGTGCGCAAGGGCAACCCGAAAGGCATCAAGGACTGGGGCGATCTGGTCAAGAACGACGTCTCGGTGATCACCCCCAACCCGAAAACCTCCGGCGGTGCGCGCTGGAATTTCCTTGCGGCCTGGGCCTACGGTCTGAAAGCCAACGGCGGTGACGAAGCCAAGGCCAAGGAATACGTACAAACCCTGTTCAAGCATGTGCCGATTCTCGACACCGGCGCACGCGGTTCGACCATCACTTTCGTCAACAACGGACAGGGTGACGTGCTGCTGGCCTGGGAAAACGAAGCGTTCCTGGCGCTGAAAGAAGACGGCGGCGCCGACAAGTTCGACATCGTCGTGCCTTCGCTGTCGATCCTCGCCGAGCCGCCAGTGGCCGTGGTCGACAAAAATGCCGAGAAAAAGGGCAACGCGCAGATCGCCGAAGCCTATCTCAAGCACCTGTACAGCCCGGCCGGTCAGGAGATTGCGGCGAAGAATTTCTACCGTCCGCGTGACAAGGACATCGCCGCCAAGTACGCCCAGCAGTTCCCGAAACTGGAACTGGTGACCATCGACAAGGACTTCGGCGGCTGGAAATCCGCGCAGCCGAAATTCTTCAACGATGGCGGCGTATTCGACCAGATTTATCAGGCGCAGTAATCTCACCTCAGCCACGCGCGGAAAATGTGGGAGCGAGCCTGCTCGCGAAAGCGCAGTGTCAGACGACGTAGAGTTGACTGATACTCCCTCTTCGCGAGCAAGCTCGCTCCCACATTGATGCGTTCAGCGGAATGCTTTTTAACCAGGGACTTTTATGTCGCGTCGTATCTCCCCCGTCATACCCGGCTTCGGGCTGACGCTGGGCTACACCTTGGTGTACCTCAGTCTGATTGTGCTTATCCCGCTGGCGGCGATGTTCGTCCACGCCGCTCAGCTGACCTGGGAGCAGTTCTGGGCAATCATTTCCGCACCGCGGGTGCTGGCGGCGTTGAAGCTGAGCTTCGGCACTGCGCTGTGCGCGGCGATCATCAACGGCATCATCGGCACATTGCTGGCCTGGGTGCTGGTGCGCTACACCTTTCCCGGGCGCAAGGTGATCGATGCGATGATCGATCTGCCGTTCGCGCTGCCCACAGCCGTGGCCGGTATCGCACTGACCGCGCTGTACGCCCCGACCGGCCTGGTCGGGCAGTTCGCCACTGACCTGGGTTTCAAGATCGCCTACACGCCGCTGGGTATCACCCTGGCGCTGACCTTTGTGACTCTGCCGTTCGTGGTGCGCACAGTGCAACCGGTGCTGGCCGACATTCCTCGCGAAGTCGAAGAAGCCGCCGCGTGCCTCGGGGCCAAGCCCATCCAGGTGTTTCGCCATATCCTCGTACCGGCGCTGCTGCCCGCATGGCTGACCGGTTTCGCCCTGGCGTTTGCCCGTGGCGTCGGCGAGTACGGTTCGGTGATCTTCATCGCCGGCAACATGCCGATGAAAACCGAGATCCTGCCGCTGCTGATCATGGTCAAACTCGACCAGTACGATTACACCGGCGCCACAGCCATTGGCGTGTTGATGCTGGTGGTTTCCTTTGTCCTGTTGCTGCTGATCAATTTGCTGCAGCGGCGCATCGAAACCCCATAAGGAGGCGCGCACATGTCCCAATCGTCTATTGCGGCCGCCTCGGCGGCCAACGCTGCGCGGCGTGGCAGTGCCACCTCGCGCAGAGTCCTGATCGGTCTTGGCTGGCTGATCTTTTTCCTGTTTCTGCTGTTGCCGTTGTTCATCGTGGTATCGCAGGGATTGAAGAACGGCCTCGGCGCGTTCTTCACGGCGATCTTCGAGCCGGATGCGCTGTCGGCGCTGAAGCTCACGGTGTTCGCCGTGCTGATTTCGGTGCCGTTGAATCTGGTGTTCGGCGTCAGCGCCGCGTGGTGTGTGAGCAAATACTCGTTCCGTGGCAAGAGCATGCTGGTGACGCTGATCGATCTGCCGTTTTCCGTGTCGCCAGTGATCGCTGGCCTGGTCTACGTGCTGATGTTCGGCGCGCAGGGCCTGTTCGGGCCGTGGCTGCAGGATCACGATATCCAGATCGTCTTCGCCCTGCCGGGGATTGTGCTGGCGACGATTTTCGTCACCGTGCCGTTCGTGGCGCGTGAGCTGATTCCGCTGATGCAGGAACAAGGCACCCAGGAGGAAGAAGCTGCGCGCCTGCTCGGTGCCAATGGCTGGCAAATGTTCTGGCACGTCACCGTGCCCAACATCAAATGGGGCCTGATCTATGGCGTGGTGCTGTGTACCGCGCGCGCCATGGGTGAGTTCGGTGCGGTGTCGGTGGTGTCCGGGCATATTCGCGGGGTGACCAACACCTTGCCGCTGCACGTCGAGATCCTTTACAACGAATACAACCACGTGGCCGCGTTCGCCGTGGCGAGCCTGTTGCTGATCCTGGCGCTCTTCATCCTGCTGCTCAAGCAGTGGAGCGAAAACCGTATCAACCGCCTGCGCGCCAGCGCCGCGGAGGAATAACTCATGTCGATCGAAGTGCGTAACGTCAGCAAGAATTTCAACGCGTTCAAAGCGCTGGACAACATCAGCCTGGACATCCAGAGCGGTGAGCTGGTCGCGCTGCTGGGTCCGTCGGGCTGTGGCAAAACTACTCTGCTGCGGATTATTGCCGGTCTGGAAACCCCGGATCAGGGCAACATCGTTTTCCACGGTGAAGACGTCTCCGGCCACGATGTGCGTGATCGCAACGTCGGTTTCGTGTTTCAGCACTATGCGTTGTTCCGGCACATGACGGTATTCGACAACGTCGCGTTCGGCCTGCGCATGAAACCGAAAAGCCAGCGCCCGAGCGAAAGCCAGATTGCGACCAAGGTTCATGAACTGCTGAACATGGTGCAGCTGGACTGGCTATCGGATCGTTACCCTGAGCAGTTGTCCGGTGGTCAGCGCCAGCGCATCGCACTCGCCCGTGCCTTGGCGGTGGAGCCGAAAGTGCTGTTGCTCGACGAGCCGTTCGGCGCCCTCGATGCCAAGGTGCGCAAAGAGCTGCGCCGTTGGCTGGCGCGTCTGCACGAGGACATCAACCTGACCTCGGTGTTCGTGACCCACGACCAGGAAGAAGCGATGGAAGTTGCCGACCGTATCGTGGTGATGAACAAGGGCGTAATCGAACAGATCGGTTCACCGGGCGACGTCTACGAAAACCCGGCCAGCGATTTCGTATATCACTTCCTCGGCGATTCTAATCGCTTGCTGCTCAGCGACGACAACCATGTGCTGTTCCGCCCGCACGAAGTGTCGTTGTCCCGACATGAGCTGGATGATCACCATGCCGCTGAAGTTCGCGACATTCGGCCGTTAGGCGCGACCACACGGGTGACGTTGAAGGTTGAGGGGCAGAGCGATCTGATCGAGGCCGAAGTGGTCAAGGATCACGACAGCCTGATCGGCCTGGCAAAGGGCGAAACGCTGTTCTTCAAACCGAAGGTCTGGCAGAAGGTCGCCAATCTCTAAAGCAACAGCATCGCCAGCAGGCTGGCTCCCACACTGGATTTGTGATCACCAAAAGTCCCCTGTGGGAGCCAGCCTGCTGGCGATTGCGGCCTAAACAGCCGCACGATTCGGATTGACCCGCACCCCTCCCGCCCGCGCCTCGATCTGCGCTTTCAGTTCATGCCGCAGCCCGAGCAAAAACGCCAGCTCGGCGACCACAAACAGCGGCCCGACAATCAGCCCGCTGATGTCGTCGACAAACGCCGGTTTGCGCCCTTCATAGTGATGCCCGACAAACTGGATCACCCAACCGATCACGAACATTGCCAGACCGCTGCTCAGCCAGACCATGGTGCTCTGCTGCGCCAGCGCATGTCCGGCCCAGACCGACAGCCCCATCAGCACCGTCATCAGTACGCCGAGCTTCAATTCCAGTCGCAAGTAAAACCACGCCGAGGCCAGCGCCAGCAGAACGGCGGGAGATAGCCACACGCCGCCCAGCGACCATTGCGGGCGCGACAACAACACCGCTACCGCGACGACAATCAACGGAATGCCGATAAAGTGGCTGGCGATGTTGCGCGGGTCGCGGTGGTAGGCGGCGTATTGGCTGAGATGGTCGACGAGGCTTTTCATTGTTGTTCCTCCAGTGGGATTGATTGCATCATCCCTCGGCAGCCGGGTTCGCTCTGTCGGGCAGGCGACAATCCAGGAGGGTTTATGCACATACGTTCACGGCTGCTGACCGGGCACTGGTTCAGTCATCTGCCGGCATCCTTTCAGGATAGTCTGCTGGCGGCGGGCCGCGAGCGGCGGCTGACGGCGGGACAGCGCCTGTTTCAGCGCGGTGATGCGCCGTGCGGCTTGTACGCGGTGCTCGGTGGCGCCGTGCGCATTGGCGCGGTGAGCGAGCAGGGCAAGGAGGCGTTGTTGAGTCTGGTCGAGGCGCCGCACTGGTTTGGCGAAATCTGCCTGTTCGATGGCCAGCCACGCACCCACGATGCCTACGCCGTCGGGGCCTGCACTTTGCTGAATATTCCGCAGGCGGCATTGTTGAAATTGCTCGACGAGCAACCCGTGTATTGGCGGCATCTGGCGCTGCTGATGAGCCACAAGTTACGCCTGGCCTTCATCAGTCTGGAACAGCTCAGCCTGCTGCCGGCCCCGGCGCGGCTGGCCCATCGTTTGCTGATGATTGCCGAGGGTTACGGCGAACTCGACGCACCACGTCGCGTACTGCAACTGCCGCAGGAGCAATTGGCGGCGATGCTGTCGCTGTCGCGGCAGACCACCAACCAGATCCTCAAGGAGCTGCAGGGGCAGGGGATTATTGGCCTGGCATACGGCGAGATCGAAATCCTCGATGCCGCGCGGTTGCGGGCGCTGACCACACTCTAAGATTCCCACCGACCCCTGTAGGAGTGAGCCTGCTCGCGATAGCGGTATGTCAGTCACACATGAATCAACTGACAGATTGCTATCGCGAGCAGGCTCACTCCTACACGGGGGGGATCAGCGTTGGGATTACGAACCGCGATAGGTCGAGAAACCATACGGGCTGAGCAGCAGCGGGATGTGGTAATGCTGGTCGGTCTGCTTCACTTCGAAGATCACCGGAATTTCCGGGAAGAATGTGTCGTGCTTGATCTTCTCGTAGTACTCGCCGGTCTTGAACACCACGCGGTATTCACCTGGTTCAAAGGGCTGTTTGGCCGGGAACAATTCGGCGATTCGTCCCTGTTCGTTGGTGGTGCCTTGCGCCAGCGGTTGCCAGTCCGCGCCGACATGCTTTTCCAGCGAGACGTTGATGCCCGGCGAGGGCAGGCCGTTTTCCAGGTTGAGCACGTGCACGCTCAACGGGTTGCCGGCGGCCAGCGCCAGGCTCGAAACAGCGCTCAGGCCAAGGGCGGCGAGGGTCATGCGCAGGGTGGTCATGGTAGTTCTCCTTAGTGGGAAGGGGTGATGGTCAGGCCGGCCTTGTCGGCGGCCGTGACGGCGCAGTTCTCGTCCTGCTCGCCACCGCCGGAACCAGCCACGCCCATGGCGCCGACCAATTCGCTGCCGGCGAACAGCGGAATGCCGCCGCCCAGTAACAGCAATTCGTCGAGGGTGTTGAGGTTGGCGGTTTCCGGGTTGCTGCGGGCGCGTTCGGCGAACAGTCGCGTCGGCGTCTTGGTCGACAGCGCGGTGTAAGCCTTGCGCTGGCTGGCGGCGGTGTTGTGCGGGCCGATACCATCGCCGCGCAGGGTCACCAGCAGGTTGCCGCCACGGTCGAGCACCGAGACTGTGCCAGGGCAGGTGCTCATCGCCTTGTCGGCGAGCCAGCGGGCGGTTTTCAGATCGAGGTCGGCGTGGCGTGGCAATTCCGGGCTGGCGACAGCGGCGCCACTCAGGCCGATCATCAGGCTTGCAACGAGGTATTTGACGGTCATGGACGAGCTCCAGAAGCGAAGGTCGTCACCTTAACGGCCGGTCCTCGTCAGAACCTCGTCAGTTGGATTACAAGTTTGTAATGGGCAACGCCGCCGAAGACGCCTAGCCTGTGTGCCTTAATGAACGAGGTGTGCCATGCGTTTGCTGGTTGTAGAAGACGAGGCCAAGACTGCGAATTTCCTCGCCAAGGGCCTGGGCGAGTCGGGTTTTGCCGTGGACGTGGCGCTCAATGGCCTCGATGGCCGCTATTTTATCGAGCAGCAGGAATACGACCTGATCATCCTCGACGTGATGCTGCCCGGTCTCAACGGCTGGCAATTGCTGCAACTGATCCGCCAGCGCGGCGCCACTCCTGTGTTGTTTCTCACGGCCAAGGACGCCATTGAAGATCGCGTGCGCGGTCTCGAACTGGGTGCCGACGATTACCTGCTCAAACCCTTCGCCTTCGCCGAACTGCTCGCGCGGGTGCGTACCTTGCTGCGCCGGGGGCCGATGCGCGAGGCTGAGTCTTACCAGATCGCCGATCTGGAAATCGATGTGCTGCGCCGCCGGGTCAGTCGTGGCGGTCAGCGCATTGCCCTGACCAACAAGGAGTTCGCCCTGCTGCAATTGCTCGCCAGCCGCCAGGGCGAAGTGTTGTCGCGCACGCTGATCGCCTCGCAGGTGTGGAACCTGAATTTCGACAGCGACACCAACATGGTCGAAGTGGCGGTGCGCCGTCTGCGCTCGAAGGTCGATGATCCGTATATGCCTAAACTGATTCACACCGTGCGCGGCGTCGGTTATCAACTGGAAGCGCCGGACGATGTGGAGTAAGTCGATCGCCTGGCGTCTGGCCTTGGCCTTCGCCATTGTCTGTGCGTTGGTGCTGAGCGCGATTGGCGTTTTTCTTTACCGCTCGCTGGCCTCGGAACTGGCCTTCCGTGACGACATGGCCCTGCTGGGTCGCCTGGAACAGGTGCGCGCCTTGCTCGCCGACAGTGACAGCCTTGATGCCCTGCAAGCGCGGCCGCGGCTGTATCAGAACATGCTCGGCAATCTCGACAGCCTGCTGCTGGTGCGCCGCGCGGACGGCTCCAGCGTGATCGCGATCAACCCGCGTCAGCGCGTGTTGCCACGCTTGGAGGCGATTGCCCGCGATCAGATGCCGCAACGTCGCGACGTGCTGACATGGCAGGCAGCCGATGGTGCCGAAGTGGCGCTGTTGTCCGGTCAGGCGCAGGGCCCGAACGGTGAACCACTGACTGTAATCGCCGGCAAGGTGCTGAGCGAGCGTGGACAAATGCTGAGCAGTTATCGCCTGCGCCTGTATCTCTCCGTCGGCCTCGGCGCGTTGCTCGCTTTTGCTCTTGGCCTGTTGCTGTTGCGCCGCGGCCTGCGACCGTTGCGCCAGTTGAGCGCAGCGGTGCGCGGCATCGATCTGCGCAGCCTTGATCAACGCCTGCCCGCCGAGGGCACACCGACAGAACTGCGCGAGCCGGTACAAGCACTCAACGGCATGCTCGCGCGGCTGGACGACAGCGTGCAGCGCCTGTCGCAGTTCTCCGCTGACCTCGCCCATGAAATCCGCACGCCGCTGCACACCTTGCTGGCGAGCAACGGCCAGGCGTTGAATCACCCGCGCAGCTCGGCGGAATATCAGGAAGTACTGGCCTCGAACATGGAAGAGTTCGAACGGCTCAAACGCATGGCCGAGAACCTGATGTTCCTCGCCCGCGCCGAACAGGCCGAGCGCGCGCTCAATTTGCAAACGCTGGATCTGCACAGCGTCGGCGATGAACTGTGTGATTACTTCGAAGCCCTGGCAGACGATCGCGACCTGCGCCTGGACAACCAACTGCACGGCGAACTGCTCGCCGATCAACAGTTGCTGCAACGGGCGCTCGGCAATCTACTGGCCAACGCCGTGCGCCAGGCCGACCCCGGCACCGTTATCAGCCTGCGGCGCCGCGACGAGCCGGGCCGATGCTGGCTGCAAGTGCATAATCACGGCCCCGTTATCGCGTCCGAGCATCTGGGCAAACTGTTCGACCGCTTCTACCGCGTCGATCCCTCACGGGCGGAACCTGGGGATTCGGGTGGGTTGGGGTTGGCGATCGTGCAGTCGGTCATGCAATTGCATGGTGGGCAGGTGGGGGTGAGGAGTGATGCGGCGGGTACTGTGTTTGAGTTGGGGTTTTTGGTGCGGCGTTGATCATTTGAAAAAGTATGATGGTCATTTTTTCGCAAGAAAATGCATTCAATAGAATGCATGTCGACTGAAAATAAAAAAATGCATCGTAAATAATGCAGGCGGCCCAGATGGAAAACATAGGGTCTCGATATGCTCGAGACGGAAAATTTCCACACTTGAGTCCTTCCACTGCCTCATAGCTTGTGCTGGTTGTAACTCAACGCAAGCCATCACGAAACTGCCCCGGCGTCATCCCGGTCCAGCGCTTGAAGGCGCGGCTGAAGCTGCTGGTGTCGGCGAAGCCGAGCAGATAACTCACTTCGCTCAACGAACATTGCGGGTCGCGCAGGTGCAGCAGCGCGAGATTTTCGCGGCTTTCGTTGAGCAGGGTGTCGAAGCGGCAGCCCTCATCGGCCAGATGCCTTTGCAGGCTGCGCAAGCTCAGGTGCAAAGCCTGGGCGATGCGCTCGGCGCTGGGTTCGCCTTCGGGCAATTGCTCTTCGATGGCGTCGCGCACCTTGCGCTCCCAGGTCAACGGTTGCAACTGGGCCAGGGTGCGCTTTAGCACCGCTTCGTTGTGTTCGGCCAGTTCCGGGTTGGCGTCGTCGAGGTGGCTGTCGAAGTCGGCGAGGGCGAATTCCAGGCGATCCTCCGCGCAGCCGAAATGCACCGGCGCGCGGAAGACTTTGTGCCATTGCTGCGCATCGGTCGGTTCAGGGCGGCGCAGATAAAGCGCCAGCGGTGCGTAATCGCGGCCGAGCCGATTGCGGCAGGTGCGCACGTAGATCGCCGTGAACGCGTCGATGGCTTCGAAGGCCGGCGGCGGGTTGCCTGACGGAATCTTGAGGCGAAATTGATAGCGGTCGGCGCTGCGGCTCAACTGCAGTTCCAGCGCATCGCTGACCACCGGGTGATAGCGCACGATGCGTTCGAACACTTCGCGCAAGCTGCCGCTGGCGACCAGCGCATAGCCGAGGGCGTGGAAGGTGGTCGGGCTGACGAAGCGCGACACGCGCAAGCCCAGCGCCGGGTCACCGCTGACCTCAACGGCAAGCGCCCACAGGCGAGTGGTGCCGGACAACGGATAACGCGCATTGGGATCGTCCATCATGCTCGGGTCGAGCCCGGCCTGTCGGCACAGGGCGATGCTGTCCAGCCCCAGCGCATCGAGTTGCTTGCGCAGGGCGCGGGTCCAACTGGCGAGGGAGGTCGGTTCCTTCATGCTGATTGGCGCGTCCGGTCAACAGGTTGGCGTTCTTGGCTAGCGCGATTGGCGCCCCGGCAAGGCACGATTGACACATCTTAGACCCGAGGATGGAAGCATGGACGGTACTTCTGCAAGCCCCCAGCGGCTCAATGCGGCGCAGCGATCAGCGCATATTCGCGAGGTGGTGCTGGCCAAAGGTGTGGAGCTGCGCGAGCGCTACCCGATTCTTCGGCATCAGGACGCGTTGGGCGCAGGGATTCTGGCGTTTGCTTTGGTCGGCATGATCGGCTCGGCAGCGCTTTATATCAGTGGTCACATGGCGTGGTGGGCGTGCCTGTTGCTCAATGCGTTTTTTGCCTCGCTGACCCATGAGCTGGAACACGACCTGATCCACAGCATGTACTTTCGCAAACAGCGCGTGCCGCACAACCTGATGATGGGCCTGGTGTGGCTGGCGCGGCCGAGCACGATCAATCCGTGGATTCGGCGCCAGTTGCACCTTAATCATCACAAGGTCTCCGGCACCGAAGCCGACATGGAAGAGCGCGCCATCACCAACGGCGAGCCATGGGGCTTTGCGCGGCTGTTGATGGTCGGCGACAACATGATGTCAGCCTTCATCCGCTTGCTGCGGGCCAAAACCTGGGCGCACAAGCTCGGCATTCTCAAGCGCGTGTTCAAGGTCTACGCGCCGCTGGCGCTGCTGCACTGGGGCGCGTGGTATGTGTTTTTGGGTTTCCACGCAGCGAACGGCGTTGCCTCTCTGCTGGGCGCGCCGATCGACTGGTCAGCCAATACACTGGCGGTGATGCAGGTGATTGATATTGCCGTGGTGGTGATCATCGGCCCGAATGTGCTGCGCACGTTTTGCCTGCACTTCGTCAGTTCGAACATGCATTACTACGGCGACGTCGAGCCGGGCAATGTGCTGCAGCAATGTCAGGTGCTGAACCCGTGGTGGCTGTGGCCGTTACAGGCGTTCTGCTTCAACTTCGGCAGCAGCCACGGGATTCATCATTTTGTGATCAAGGAACCTTTTTACATCCGCCAGATGACCGTGCCGGTGGCGCACAAAGTGATGCGCGAGATGGGGGTGCGGTTCAATGATTTCGGTACGTTTGGGCGGGCGAACCGGTTTGAGCGCCGGGATGCCGTTGCGCAGAAAGAGGTGCGTACGGCTCAAGCTTAACGATCGACTGCCAAGGTTTCATCGCGAGCAGGCTCGCTCCCACAGGGAAACGCATTTCAAATGTGGGAGAGAGCCTGCTCGCGATGGCGATAGTGCAGGTCACATCAATCCGGCTGAAACGGCGAAGCGCTCAGGATCACCCCCGTCTCCTCCACATACCGCTGCCAATGCCCGATCAAGTCAGCGAGTTTGCCCGGCTGGCTCAGCGCCAGATCATGAATCTCCCCCGGATCGCTGTGCAAATCATAGAGCTGCCACGTCGATGGCCCCACCGGCCCAGGAATCCAGACCGCTTTCCACGACCCTTGCCGAATCGCCCGACGCCCGAATAATTCCCAACCCGTCACCGTGTGCTCGTCGTGCACCTGCGCGGTCTCGCCGGACAAGAAGCCCAGCCACGATTTACCACGCAACGGCGCTACCGCTTTGCCTTTCCAGTGTTTGCCCGGATGCCTCACGCCTGCCAGATCGAGAATCGTCGGAGTGATGTCCATCACCGTGCCGAAGCCGTGGCTGATCTGTCCTTTGAGCGCCAGTTGCGGATAGTGCAACAGCGCCGGCACGCGAATGCCGCCCTCGGTGGTGAAGGCCTTGAACAGCCGCGACGGCGCGGTCGCCACCTGCGCCCAGTTCGGCCCGTACCAGACGTAGGAATTGGCGCGGCCAATGTTGTCGAGGCTGTTGTCGTAATGCTGGTTCAGGTAGGTCATCAGTTCCGGGCCGAACTTGGGGAACGCTTCGAGCAGCGCGCCTTCGGCACCGTTGTCGGACATGAACAGAATGAACGTATTGTCGAGTTGACCCTGCTGGCGCAGGTAATCGACGACGCGGCCGATGTTCCAGTCCATGCGCTCGACCATCGCCGCGTAGACCTCCATGGCCCGTGCGGAAATCTGCTTCTGCTCCTCGCTCAACGCGTCCCACTGCGCGCTGAGCTGGATCAGCGGATGCGGCTCGACGTCCGCTTCGATCAGGCCGAGGGCCTTGAGTTTTTCCAGGCGTTCGAGGCGCAGCACCTCGGGGCCGGCGTCGTAGCGGCCGCGGTATTTCTCGACGATTTCGGCAGGCGCCTGCAGCGGCCAGTGCGGTGCTGAGAAGGGCAAATAAGCGAAGAACGGTCGGGTCTGGTCGCGTTCCTTGAGGTACTGCAGCAGCTTGTCGCCGAAGGCATCGGAGGAATAGAAATCCTTGGGCAACTCGTCAATGAACTGATCGTCTTCGATGTACAGCGCCGGGGTGGATTTCAACAAACCCGGTGTTTGCTCATCGTAGGTCGGCTCGAAGCCGTAGTGGTTGGCCGCGCCCGGCAAGAGTGAAAACGAGCGCTCGAAACCACGTGCATGCGGCGCCAGTTCGGCCGTCAGACCGAGGTGCCACTTGCCGCTCATCAACGTTTGATAACCAGCCTCGCGCAGCAGCTCCGGCAGCGCCACCACGCGGTCGTTGAGATAGCCTTCGTAACCCGGTTTGCCGATCAGTTCGGGCGTCAGCGCTTCGGCCATGGTGCCGATGCCGGCGATGTGGTGATCGGTGCCGGTGAGCAGCATCGAGCGGGTCGGCGAGCAGGTCGGTGCGGTGTGAAAGTCGGTCAGGCGCAGGCCGTTGTTCGCCAGCGCATCGAGGTTCGGCGTGGCGATTTCGCCGCCGAACGCACCGATGTCGGAGAAGCCTAGATCGTCGGCCAGAATCACCAGAAAGTTGGGACGTTGCGGCATTGCAAAACTCCTGTTCAGCAGGCAATGAACGTCAGCGGCAGATCGCGTATCTGCACCGGCACGCTCGGTTGGTAATGGTCATCACTGGTCAGCTCGTGCAGCAGTTGTTCACGCAATTGATGGAAGTCGAAACTGCTGCGCTGGCGCGGGTGCGCCAGGGCAATGTCGACCACTTGCTTGATCCGTCCCGGACGCGGCTCCATCACCACCACGCGGTTAGCGAGGAAGATCGCTTCCTCGACGTCATGGGTGACCAGAATCGTGGTGATCTTTGCGCGTTCGCGGATCGCCAGCAGCTCGTCCTGCATCTGCTGGCGGGTCAGTGCGTCGAGGGCGCCGAAGGGTTCGTCGAGCAGCAGAATTCGTGGGCTGGCAACCAGTCCGCGCGCAATCGCCACGCGCTGGGCCATACCGCCGGAGAGCTGGTGCGGATAGGCGCGGGTGAAGTCGCGCAGGCCGACCAGATCGATGAAATCGTAGATCCGTTGTTGCTTTTGCGCGGCGCTCAGCGGCTCATTGACCAGGCCCAGACCGATGTTGTCGGCGACGCTCAGCCAGGGAAACAAACGGTGCTCCTGAAAGACAATGCCGCGTTCGCTGCCGACGCCCTTGACGGCCTGGCCATCTACGCTGATCTGCCCGCGAAACTGCGTATCGAGTCCTACCAGCAAGCGCAGCAAGGTCGATTTGCCACAGCCGCTGGAACCGACAATGGCGACGAATTCGCCCTCGGCGATGTCCAGATTGAATTCGTGAATCGCCTCCAGTTCGAAGCCGTCGACGTCGAAGGATTTGCCTACGTGGTTGAAGCTGACAATCGGTGCGTTCATGCGTGTCTCCAGCGGGTCGCGCGAGTTTCCAGGCGTTGGCCGATCAGGTTAAGCAGGGCGCCGGTGAGGCCGACCAGGAGCATGCCGGCCATGATCAGGTCCATGCGCAGCAGTTGCTGTGCGCCGATCATCTGGCTACCGATGCCGCCGTTGGACGGCATGAAATATTCGGCGCCGATGGTGCCGAGCCAGGCGTAGATCAGGCTCAGCCTGAGGCCGGCGAAAATGCCCGGCGCAGCACCGGGCAACACCAGGCGGCGCAGGCGTTGGCCGAGGCTCAGGCGCAGCACCTGCGCGGCTTCGTTGAGTTGCGGCGAGAGGTTGGCGACGCTCCGTTGCGTGGCGATGAATAACGGAAAGAACGCGGCGAGGGCAACGAACACCCACTTGGCCAACTCACCGAGGCCGAACCACGCGGTGAACAGCGGCACCCAGGCGAAAATCGCGATTTGGCGGATCGCCGCCAGCGTCGGGCCGAGCAAGCGTTCGCTGGTGCGCGACAGACCCAGCAGCAAGCCGAGGGCGAAACCGAGCCCGCCGCCGAGCAGCAATCCCCCGACTGTGCGCCCGAGGCTCAGGGCCAGGCCGCTGCTCAGCGTGCCGTCAAGCAGACCTGCCCACGCGGTGCGCAGAACCGTCAGCGGGCTGACCAGAATGTTGGCATCGACCCACTGCTGCTCGGTCGCCCATTGCCACAGTGCCAGCAAGCTCAGTGGCAGCAGCCACGGTTGCAGCCGTTGCCAGCCTTCGTAACGCGGGCCGCGACGAATTTCGGCAGTCGCTGGATGCGGCCAATGCACCAGTTTGCGATCGAGCAGACCGATGCCGCGGTCCATGGCTACGCCAATCAAACCGATGACCACGATGCACACGAACACGATGTCGAGCATGAACAACTGCCGCGCCCAGACCATCAGGTAGCCGATGCCTTCACTGGACGCCAGCAGTTCGACGGCCAGCAGCGAGGTCCACCCGGCCGCCAGTGCCAGACGTACGCCCGCCATGAACGCGGGCAGGGCGGCGGGCAGGACCAGGCGGCGGATCAACAGGTGTGGCGGCAGGCGCAGTACCGCTGCCGCTTCACGCAGCTTCGGTTGCGCATCGCGCACCCCGACCAGCGTGTGCAGTGTCACCGGCACCACGATCGCTTTGATCAGCACCACCAGTTTCAGCACTTCGCCAATGCCGAAAAACACCATGAACAAGGGAATCCAGGCCAGTGTCGGCACCTGCGCCAGTCCGGCGAATGTTGGCAGGATCAGCCGCTCCAGCCGTTGGCTGAAACCCAGCGCAGCGCCCAGTACGGCGCCTGCTGAAATTCCTGCGAGCAGGCCCCAGAACAAGCGCTGCAGGCTGATCCACAGATGGCTCCAGAGCTCGCCTTGCGCCAGTTCGACGGCGCTGTTCCAGACCAGCGAAGGCGCCGGCAAAATCTGCTCGCTCATCCATGCGTAGCGTGCAGCCAGCCACCACAGCGCGAACAGACCGAGCGGCAGCAGCCATGGCAAAACTCGCTGGTTGAAGCGTGGCCAGATCGGTTGGCGCTTGAGCGGTGGTGCCGGCAGCGGCAGGCTGAGCAGGGGGTGTCGGGCCATGGTTGACCTCCGTTGTCGGATGCAGACGGACCGTATGCAAAATTGATCTAAAAAATAGCGAATCAATGCTATCGGGAGATAAGCGAGACCATTTAAGGCCTCCAGCACAGGCGCAGCCAATGCATTCGAAGAATATTTTCGATGCTGCTCATGCATACGCCGCTACAAGCCCCGGCCGCGCTTGCTTAGGTCGTAAAGCTATAAAAATGTGAATTTATAGTATTTAAGCGCAGGTACCGCTTCGGCCTACTTTCGGCTCCTCACCGCCCAGTCGCGATCAAGGAGCTGTACCCATGAACCTTCCCTTCAAACGAGTTTTCAATCGGTTTGCCGTACCCGCGCTGGCTGGCCTGCTGGCGTTCAGCGCCCACGCGGAGGAGCTGAAGGAAATCCGCATCGCCGTGCCTGACTTGAGCGCCGGCACTCAGCACAGTGGCGGCGGCGTGGTCGATGTGCTGCGCGATCAGCAGATCTTCGAAAAAGCCTTTGCTGAACAAGGCATCAAGATTCAATGGAGCTTTTTCAAAGGCGCAGGGCCAGTGATCAATGAAGCGTTCGCCAACGGTCAGGTCGATCTGGCGTATCTGGGCGATCTGGCGGCAATCATCGGCAAGTCCAACGGGCTGGACACCCGCCTGCTCAGCGCCACCGCACGTGGGGTCAAGCAGTATCTGGGCGTGGTGCCGGGATCGGGGATCAAGACCCTGCAGGACCTCAAGGGCAAACGCGTAGCGATCTTCCGTGGCACCGCGACACAGCTTTCCTTCGACGCGGCGCTGGCCAGTCAGGGCTTGAGCGAAAAGGATTTGAAGGTCATCAACCTGGACTTCAACGCGGCGGTCGCCGCGCTGGCGGCCAGGCAGATCGATGCTTCATGGGGCAGCTCCGCACTATCAGCGCTACAAGCCAAAGGCCTGGCGGAGTTGCCGCTCAATACCAAGGATCTGGGCGGGGCCGGGAGTGTGCAGGCGGTGCTGCTGGGCACGGCAAAGTTTGTCGACGCGCACCCCGAGGTGGTGGCGAAACTGCTCAAGGCGCAGCAGCAAGCATTTGCGTGGCTGAGCGAAGAAGGCAACAAGGGCGCTTACGTGCAACTGGTGTCGGGGCTGGCCAGTTACCCGCCGGTGATCCTCACCCAGGATTTGCAGGATCAGGATTTGCGTGAAGTGTTCCAGTCGACGCTCGACCCGGTGTTCCTCGGCAAATTGCAGGATTCGGTAGACCTGGCGGCGCAGCAGAAGCTGATACGCAAGCCGTTCAAGGTCAGCGATTGGGTGGCGCCTGAACTGGCTGCGGCCAAGCTCTGATCCTCTAGCGTTTGGTGCGACGCCATCGCGAGCAGACTCACTCCTACATTTGGAATGCGTTTCCCTGTAAGAGTGAGCCTGCTCGCGATAGCGCCCTAAACAGCGACGCGATGTTCCTGTCGATCCACCGCCACCAGCGTCTCGATCATCGCCCTGGCCGCCGGCGACAGGCGAAACCCGGTGCGGCTGACGATGCCGCAGCGCGCGTTCATGCTCTCCAGGTTCTGCGGCAAATTCCGCCAGTGCAGCAGCACCAGCGAACCCTTGGCGATGTCCTCGACAAACGCCTCCTCGGTGCCCACGCCGATCGCATTTGATTGCAGCACCACTTTGACCAGCGCCGGGAAATGCTCGGTCTCGATGGTCGGGGAAAAATCGGTGCGGCCGCTGAGGTTGGCCAACAGTTTGCGGATCCCCGGCGGGATCAGCGTGGTCGCCAGCGGATAGTCGAACATGTCGTTGGTTGACAGGCTTTCCTTGGCCAGCAATGGATGTCCCGGACGGCAGAAAAACACCCCGCGTTTGGGCGTCAGCGCCTGGGTCTGGAAATTCGGGTCGGATTCGAAATGACGAATGTCGGCGATGAAGAATTCGATCTCCTCGCGGCTCAACGCGCGGCTGAGTTTTTCCCAGTTATCCACCTGAAAGCAGGTTCGCACTTTCGGGTGTGCATTGATGAATTGCGCCACCGCATCCGGCACCAGTTTCACCGCCGGCGCCGGGCCGCAACCGAAGTGCACTTCACCGGCATCGAGCTTGGTCATCTGCGTCACTTCGGCACTGAGCAGGGCCGCGCCCTGCAGGAGGCTCAGGGCGTGCTGCAGCACCACCTGGCCTTCGGGGGTGGGGCGCAGATCCTTGTTGCCGCGGTCCACCAGCACACAACCGAACTCCTGCTCCAGCCCCTGAATGCTGCGGCTGAACGCCGGTTGAGTGATGCCCATCGCGTCCGCCGCACGGACAAAACTGCGGTGTTCGTTGAGGGCGATGAAATAGCGCAACTGGCGAAGATCCATATGCTTTTCCGGCATCCTAAAAATAGCTCGAAGGCATTTGCGACGAGGGTTGCCTGAGGTTTTAAATGCAAGCTCTTATTCCGTCAACGAAGCATGTCGATATCTGTTAGATGTAAATAGCATATGGATAGAGCGTTGTTTCGCTGCCGCCAACCGTAAACAGTCGATGAGGGTCTACCCATGAGCAATGCCGCACTCGCTGTAAAACCCGCTGTCCACGCGCTGGACATTCACCCGGTGGCCGGTCGTATCGGCGCCGAGATCCGTGGAGTGCACCTGTCCGGTGAGCTGGACGCCGCCACGGTCGAAGCCATCCAGCAGGCGCTGGTCGAGTACAAGGTGGTGTTCTTCCGCGAACAGACCCAGCTTGACGACCAGCGTCAGGAAGCCTTTGCGCATTTGCTCGGCGAACCGGTGGCGCACCCGACCGTGCCGTCGCGCGAGGGCACCCGTTATCTGCTCGAGCTGGACGGTGCCGAAGGTCAGCGCGCCAATTCCTGGCACACTGACGTGACCTTCGTTGACGCCTACCCGAAAGCCTCGATCCTGCGCTCGGTGGTGGCCCCGGCGTTCGGTGGCGACACGTTGTGGGCCAACACCGCCACGGCCTACAACGGCCTGCCGACCGAACTGCGTGAGCTGGCTGACAAACTGATCGCCGTGCACAGCAACGAATACGACTACGCCAGCGCCAAGCCGGACGTATCGGCAGAGAAGCTTGAACGCTACCGCAAGGTCTTCACCTCGACGGTGTACGAGACGGAGCACCCGGTCGTTCGTGTGCATCCGATCAGCGGTGAAAAGAGCCTGCTGCTGGGGCATTTCGTCAAACGCATCAAGGGTTACTCGCAGGCGGACTCTGCGCACCTGTTCGGGCTGTTGCAGAGCCATGTGATCCGTCAGGAAAACACCGTGCGCTGGCGCTGGAAGGCCGGTGATGTGGCGATCTGGGACAACCGCTCGACGCAGCATTATGCGATTGATGATTACGGCACGCAGGATCGGGTGGTGCGTCGGGTGACGCTCAAGGGTGAAGTGCCGGTGGGCGCGAATGGGCAGCGCAGTCAAACCATCAAGGGTCGTGACTGAAGATCAACAGCCCCTAACCCCAGCCCTCTCCCAGAGGGAGAGGGAGCCGACCGAGTTGTCTCGCGTTATGCATCGACCTGATAGACCTTATCGATTATGGATTCGGTGAAGCTGGATCAGGTCGGTGCACCTCTGAAATATCCCCCATTCAGTCCCCTCTCCCTCCGGGAGAGGGCTAGGGTGAGGGGCTTTTCCGCTACCAGACCCCAATCTGCACAATCTTCTCTATCTCCGGCTCTCCATAACGAAACCGCTGTCCGCGCAAATCGATCTCCTCATGGCTGATCGTCGTGCGCCGCTTCAACCCGCGCAGCCATTCGAACAAATACCTCGCATGCTCATCGTGCACGGCCGCGTACGCCGGGTCATCACCCAGGTCGCGCAGTTCATGCGGGTCATTCAGCAGATCAAACAACTGTGGCCGGAAGCCGTCGTACGCCAGGTATTTCCAGCGCTCGCTGCGCACCATGGTCATGCGGCAGCGGTCGATCGGCTGGCCCAGACGCTCGCGCGCCGGCGCCTGGAAGGCGTAGTCGTATTCGCTGATTGCATAGCGGCGCCAATCGGGATTCTCCCCGTGCAGAAGGGGAATCAGCGAGCGCCCTTCAAGCCGATGCTCCGCGCCCGGTAATCCCAGCGCCGCAAGAAATGTCGGCAGTGCATCGATGGTTTCCACCAATCGCTCATCAACCGTGCCGCGGGTGACGTCCGCCGCCGCGCGCGGATCGCGCACGATCAGCGGCACGCCGACCGCTTGTTCGAGCAAAAACTCCTTCTCGCCCAGCCAGTGATCTCCGAGAAAGTCGCCGTGATCGCTGGTGAACACGATCAGCGTGTCGTCCCAACGGCCATTGTTCTGCAGAAAATCGAACAGCCTTCCAAGCTGGTCATCCACCTGTTTGATCAGGCCCATGTAAGTAGGGATTACAGTCAATCGTACTGAGTCTCGGGAGAAGTTGAGACTTTCCTCATGTTGACGAAAGGCCGTGTATACGGGGTGTTTGCTGGCTTCGGAGGGCGTCGCGCGGATCGGTTCGAGAATCGATTTCGTACTGTACAAGGCGTGGTATGGCGCAGGTACGATGTAGGGCCAGTGCGGTTTGATGTACGAGAGGTGTAAACACCACGATTTCTCGCCTTGCTCGGTGATGAAGTCGATGGCTCGATTGGTAGTGTAGACAGTCTCTGAGTGTTGCTCGGGAATTCGTGCTGGCAAATTCGCATGACGCATTTTCCAGCCGCTGAGGATCTCGCCGTTCGCGCCTTCAGCGGCGTTGGCCCAGTCATGCCAGGGATTACGCCCGCCGAAGCCCTGTTCGCGCAGGTAATGGGTATAAGGCGCGGACTCGCGCTTTTCGTCGAACAATGGGTCGTCGGGATAGATGCCGTCATGGCGCATGTAGGGTTCGAAGCCGACTTCGTTGAGGATCTCGGCCTGTTGGCTGTCAGGGTTGACTGCCAGGCGCTGCAAGGCATCGATGTTTGCCGTTGCGTGAGTCTTGCCGACCAGAACGGTACGAATGCCGTGCGGGCGCAGGTAATCGCCGATGGTCAATTCCTCCAGCGGCAGCGGCACCGCGTTCCATGCCGCCTGATGGCTGCTGACATAGCGCCCGGTGTAGGCCGACATTCTCGAAGGACCGCAAATCGTGCCCTGGGTGTAAGCGCGGCTGAACCGTACGCCGGCGGCAGCGAGGCGATCGATGTTCGGCGTGTGCAGATGCGGATGGCCGTAGCAGGACAGGTAATCGCGGCGCAGCTGGTCGCACATGATGTACAGCACGTTGCGCACGGGGTTGGGCGGGGTGGGCATGGGGTTCACCGGTCAGTGGGACAGGTGACGGTTTTCGCTGTCGGCGGGGGTGGTCGGCAAGTGCGTTTGGGGAATGGGTTTCATGCAGCGGATGCATCGGTGCATGTACTGGCGTTATCGCGAGCAGGCTGTAGTGGTTCAGTTTTTTTAAACCAATCCGTAGGAGCATTAGGCCGCCTGCTGCTCAAACAGCGCAGGCGGCAAGTGGTTCGAAGCCGAGTGGCAACGGCGATGGTTGTAATGTGAGATGAAGTCCATCACATCCTTCTCCGCTTCAATGTGGGTTTGATAACCGTTTTCCGGCATCCAATCGTGCTTCAGCGTCCTGAAGTAGCGCTCAACCACTGCATTATCCCAGCAATTACCTCGACGGCTCATGCTTTGAACGATCCGGTTGTCTGCCAAACAGGTGACAAATCGATCAGCAGTGTACTGACAGCCCTGATCTGAGTGAAACAGCAGTTCAGGCATTGGTCGGCGTAGTGACACTGCCAACTTCAGAGCTTTAGCAGCCAGCTCAGCATCGGCAGTTCGGGAGCACGCCCAGCCAACAATCCTGCGTGAAAAAAGATCCATCACCACTGCCAGATAAAGCCAGCTATTCCCAACTCTAATGTAGGTAATATCGCCTGCCCAAAGCGTATCTGGCTGAGTCGGATTGAAGCGACGATCAAGTATGTTCGGAGCAACGATTGCCGGTTTTGTAGCACGACGATAGTGGGCATACCGTGGTCTGCGTCGATGCAGGCCGAAAGTTTTGATCAACGAGCGCATTCGATAGCGACCGATAAAGATCCCTTTCTTTCTCAACGCTTTGCAGAGCCCTCGAGTACCCAGGACCTCTCGATGTTCTTTATGCAACGCACGAAGTCTGCGCCTTAGCCACCGCAGGCCCGGCTTCAAACGCTTGGTTTTGCGGTTTATGTAATAGCTACTTCGGGCGATGCCAAGCACGGAGCATACGCGCCGAACTGACATAGCACCTTTTACGCCATCAATCATTTGGTTCGACCGAACAGAACCTTTAGATGAGAGGGCAATTGCTTTTTTAGCACTTGGTTCTCGGCCTCAAGCAGCGCCAGTTGCGCCTGCAGCGACTCGATCAGCTCCTGATCCTGTAATCGTGGCAACTGAGTAACTTCGTTCTGCTGTCGACGCCAACGAGCAACCCAGCGACGCAAAGCTGTGAGGCCCACACCAGTGGCTTCACAGGCCTTGGGGACGGAGTAATGCATCTCCACCACTAACCGAATAGCCTCTGCTTTTTCTTCAGGCGTAACGACCCGATATCCCATGACGCATCCTTAAATCGAGGCTCCTACATCATGGTCTAAAAAAGTTCGACCACAACAGGCTCACTCCTACAGGGGAACGCATTTCAAGTGTAGGAGTGAGCCTGCTCGCGATAGCTGTGGATCAGACAGCAAAATTCTCCAGTGAACAGACTTCTTCATCCACCGCATCGATCGCCTTGATCTGCTCGATCATCGCCTCCGCCAGCGGCGATAACCGATACCCGGCGCGGCTGACAATTCCGTAGCGGGTATACAACTCCTCAAGATCGTCAGCCAAACCCTCGATCTTCAGGCACACCAGCTCACCCTTGGCCAGATGCAACGCGTCGGAATAGGCCCCGACAATTCCGATCGCATCCGAACGCAGCACCACGCTGAGCAGGCTCGAACTGTTTTCGCATTCCACGCTCGGGGTGAAATCCGGCCGGCCGCTGAGGTCGACGATGACCTTGCGCAGGTTCGGCGGGCGAATGCTCACCGCCAGTGGATAACTCATCAACTGCTCGGCGCTGATCCGTTCGAACGCCGCCAGCGGATGCCCGGCGCGACAGCAGAAATGCCATTTGCGTGCGCGCAACCGATGGGTCAGGTAGTCCGGGTCCGCTTCGAACTGCCGGGTGTCGGCGACGAAGAACTCGAACTCCTCGCTCAACAGTCGCTTGCTCAGGCTCTGCCAGTCGTCCACCTGAAAATGCACCCGCGCTTTCGGGTAGCGTCCGATGAAGGCGCCAATCGCCCGTGGAATCAGTCCCGCCGCTGGCGCCGGCCCGCAACCGAAGCGTAATTCCCCGGCTTCGAGGCCGTTGAACTGGCTGATCTCGTTGGCCATTTGCTGCGCGCCACTGACCAGCCGCCGCGCATGTTCGAGCAGTACCTGACCCTGTTTGGTTGGCGGCAATTCCTTGCGCCCGCGATCGACCAACTGACAGCCGACACTGTGTTCCAGCGCTTGAATGCTGCGGCTGAACGCCGACTGCGACAGGTTCACCGCCTGCGCGCCAGCTACGAAGCTGCGTTGTTCAGCCAAGGCGATGAAGTGACGAAGTTGGCGCAGGTCGATATGCATTTTTCACATGAAAAATATCCGGGAAATGCATTGGATATGCATTAGGTCGACTCCTTATAAAGGCAATCTCTTATGCAGTAAATATTTGTAAATCCATAAATAAATAACTCAAAGGAATATGCAGCGCTGATGAAGCCTGTGTATTTTTTGACCAGGAGCCGCGCCATGAGTCCGTTGAAACACGCGTCAACCCAACCACCTCGACGGCTCAAGCGCCTGCCCCTGGCCCTGTTTCTCGCCGGCAGCGCGAGCTGGACTCACGGCTATGCCGCCGAAGCCGAAACCCCGACGCCAGTCCC
Organism: Pseudomonas granadensis; assembly: GCF_900105485.1. Classification (GTDB taxonomy): domain Bacteria; phylum Pseudomonadota; class Gammaproteobacteria; order Pseudomonadales; family Pseudomonadaceae; genus Aquipseudomonas; species Aquipseudomonas granadensis. Next base: position 5,838,139 of record NZ_LT629778.1, read on the forward strand.
CGCAGGCAAAGCTTCGGCCAGCAGTTCACAGCTGGAAACCGTGACCGTGACCACCCGCCGTCGCGAGGAAAGTTCGCAAGACGTACCGACGCCGATGAGCGTGGTCAGCGGGCAGAATCTGGAAACGCAACGGGTGTACCGGATTCAGGATCTGCAGCAACTGGTGCCCAGCGTCAACGTCGCCTACATGCATGCGCGGCAGTCCAGCGTGTCGATACGCGGCCTCGGTAACAACCCGGCCAGCGACGGCTTGGAGGGCAGCGTCGGCCTGTACATCGACAACGTTTATCTGGGCCGCCCGGGAATGGCGGTGTTCGACTTGATGGACATCGAACAGCTCGAAGTCTTGCGCGGGCCGCAGGGCACGCTGTTCGGTAAAAACACCACCGCCGGGGTGATCAATATCAGCACCCGTGCGCCGACCTTTACCCCTGAGCGCAGCATCGAAACCTCGGTCGGCGAGGACGGTTATTTCCAGACCAAGGGCACCATTTCCGGGCCGCTGAATGATCAACTCGCGGGGCGTTTTTCCGCGTATCGCACGCGCAGCGACGGCGACATCAAAAACGAATACGACGGCCATGATCTGAATGGCGGCTCGCGTGAGGGCTTCCGCGCGCAACTGCTGTTCAAGCCCAATGAAAATTTCAACCTGCGCTGGATCGGTGACTACAACGAAGAGGATTCCAGTGCCGGCACCCGCGTGCTGTACAACACCGGTCCGACCATCAATGGCGTCAACCTCTATCAATCGCGGGCCAACGCAGCCGGCGCGACGCTGGTCAACGGCACACACCGCAAGGTCAATCTCGATAATGACCAGCATGTCACCGTGCATCAGGGCGGCACTTCGGTGGAAGCAAACTGGACGTTGCCAAGCGATTTCACCCTGACTTCGGTCAGCTCCTGGCGCTTCTGGAACTTCACCCCGCGCAACGACGACGGCCTCAACGTGCCGGCCAGTTACAACGCCGGAGTGTCGGTGGAAGACAAACAGTATTCGCAGGAATTTCGCCTGGCCTCGCCCAAGGGTGAGTTCTTCGATTACGTGGTCGGTGCCTACTATTTCGGCTCCGATCTGGACAACAAATCCTTCGCCTATTACGGCCCGCAGGCGGACATCTGGAATGGCACGCCGGCGGGTGCGCTGGCCAATGTCACCAGCGTCGGCAAGGGCCACATCAAGACCGACAGCTTTGCCCTGTTTGCCCAAGGCACCTGGCACCTGACAGAGCGTCTGGATTTCAACGCCGGGGTGCGTGGCACCTACGAAGAGAAGAATGCTTGGGTCAGCCGCAATGCACCGGTTGGCGGTGCGGCCGTGGCCAGCGCGGCGGCCAATGCGCGCCGAGGCCGCGCCGGCGCCTACGATTCCGGTGACTTGAATCAGTACAGTTCAAGCCCTTCGGGGCTGCTCAATCTCAGCTATCGCATCACCGATGACGTGCTTGGCTACGCGACGTTGTCCCACGGCGAAAAGTCCGGCGGGGTCAACCTTGCAGTCGGCTCTGCGCCAACCGCGGGTGCCGACTCGTTGCTGATCGGCACCGAACGGGCGAACAACGCCGAACTCGGTTTCAAAAGCACTTTGTGGGACCACCGTTTGCAGCTCAACGCCAACGTGTTCTGGACCCAGGTCAACGCCTACCAGACCAACGCCTATGACGCCGACAACCGCGTGCAATACCTGACCAACGCCGGTTCCGTGCGCTCGCGCGGCATCGAATTTGAAAGCACCGTGGTGCCGCTGCGTGGCCTGACGCTGAACTTCAACGGCTCGTACAACGACGTCAGCTATCTCTCCTACAAGGATGCGCCGTGCCCGCCGGAAGTCAGCCAGGCGCCGGGTGCGCCGGCCTCTTGCGACCTCAGCGGCCATCAAGTGGTCGGCGCGTCGAAATGGATCGGCAACGCCAACGGCGAATACAAATGGAATCTGGATAATGGCTTCGAACCCTACGTCACCGGCAGCTATGCGTTCCGCTCCAAAGCTGTGGGCACGGTTGAGGATTCCGACTACGGGCAGATTCCCAGCTACGCCGTGGTCAACTTTTCCACAGGCTTGCGTGGCGACTTCAACCAAGGCCAGTGGGATGTTTCGTTGTGGCTGAAAAACGCCTTCGACAAAACCTATTACACGACGCTGTGGACGGGCGGCAATGGTGGTTATGAAGGCCTGCTCGGCACGCCGCGTACGCTTGGCGTCACCGGACGTTATGATTTTTGATCGTAACCAATCGAAATATGTCTGCGCTGATTTTGCAATAAGTTATACGCCCCTTGAATAGCGTTTATGCCGATTCAGTTAGTTGCTTGCGTGGACAATCAATCGATGTCGAACCATGCTGTGTGTCGCGAGTTTCCAGGAAAGAAACTTGCTCTCATCGGAAGATACCCATTTCAACGATAAAGGAAATCGCATCATGTCGAGCATCAATGGCAATTATGTAAACGCCAACGCGGGCGCCAAACTGACGATTACCGATGGCAATGATTCCAACGGCACTTTCAGCGGAAAATTCAGCCAGAACGGCGTGAACTACGACATCGCGTACGGCCACTACCATTTTCAGAACAGCACCGGGCAGCCGACGGTCATCACCTTCGCAGCTCTGAACGAGGGCTCGGGTTATCAGGCATGGACATTGTTCTCGCCAGATCACAATTATTCAAAAGTGCGCGCGGTTGGCGCGCGCACAAACTTTGACGGTGATGTAGTAGGTTTGGCGGGAGAATTCATCAAACAATAACAGATGATCAAACAAAAGGCCGGTGCACGAAAGTGCATCGGCCTTTTTTGTTGCTCGGAAGAATATTTTTTCAACTAACGACGTTGTTTTGATCCTGTCCTTTAAAACCGGGTCAGCCGAATCCGATGCGCTTAATGAATACTTTCAATGCCCTCAAAGCATGCGATTTTTCGCATCTCGCTGCAGCCCGCGTGGCGCAAGGCGTTGGCGAAATTGATCGTTTTTTTATTCCATAAAGGCCTATGCATAACGTGAAAGATTACTTTCGGAGATAAGCGACAGGACCAATGATTCACCCACGGGGCAGCCGTGGGGGATTCAACAAACCGGCTGTTCAGCTGTTGTGCAAGAACCGTAAAAAGACCGCAGGGAGTCAAACAATGGGCAGTGTCCAGACCGCCGCCAGCGCAGGGGAATTGCTGTGGCGGCAAACGCCGAGTGGCGAACTGATCGACCTCGGCCGGCCGCACCGTGTGCCGTTGGGGCAGCTGCGTTTGCAGCGTGCGCCCAAGGGTATTCTGAGTCGCCGCGAAACCGTTTTGCTCGCGGTGCTGGCGTTGGTGGTGCATGGCGTGATGATTTACTGGATCAATCAGCATCCGACCCCCGCGCTGCCAATCGTACCGCCGGAAATTCCGCCGATGACCATCGAGTTTTCCCGTCCGGCCCCGCCCGCGCCACCGGTTGTGGCGCCGCCGCCTCCTGCGCCGGTGGTCGAGCCACCGCCACCGGTGGAAGACGAGCTGGCGGTAAAGCCGCCACCGCCCAAACCCGTGCCGAAGCCCAAGCCGGTAGTCAAGCCGCCACCCAAACCGGTGCCCAAAGCCGTCGAGCAACCGCCAGTACCGCCCAAACCGGCCGCCCCGGTCGCTGCGCCAGCGCCAGCCGCGCCGCCCGCGCCGGCTCCGGTCACATCTGCGTCAGCCAGCGCCGCTTACCTGAAAAATCCGGCGCCGGAATATCCGTCGCTGGCCCAGCGTCGCGGGTGGGAAGGCACGGTGTTGTTGCGCGTACACGTGTTGGCCAGTGGCAAACCGGGCGAGATCCAGATTCAGAAAAGCAGCGGTCGCCAGCAACTTGACGATGCGGCACTCAACGCCGTGAAACGCTGGAGTTTCGTCCCGGCCAGGCAGGGCGATGTCGCCCAGGACGGCTGGGTCAGCGTGCCCATCGATTTCAAGATTCACTAAACCGCAATCAAATTCGCGCGAAACGTTTACACGAGGGAATACATCATGACGTTACTGGCTTCTCCACTGGAATCCATCGAAAGCGCGGTGATCTGGCTGCTGGTGGTTTTTTCCGTCGCCACCTGGGGGCTGGCACTGCTCAAGGCTTTGCAATTCGGGCGTTTAAAGGCGCAGGACCGGCGTTTTCATAAGCGCTTTTGGGCGGCGTCGAGTCTCGATGCCGCCGCCGAGTTGAGCGAAACCCAGCCCGGCGCTGCGGCGCGTGTTGCGCAGGCCGGTTACGCGGCGATTCAGGTTGGCGAGACGCCACAGGCCAATGACCTGAGCCAGGCGATCAACCATCAGGATCGTCTGGAGCGTGCCTTGCGCCAGCAGATCGTTCGTGAGCGACGTTCGCTGGAAACCGGTCTGGCGGTGGTCGCGAGTATTGGCAGCACCTCGCCGTTCATTGGTCTGTTCGGCACGGTGTGGGGAATCATGGAGGCGTTGAAGGGAATCAGCGCGGCGGGTTCGGCGAGCCTGGAAACGGTGGCCGGGCCGATCGGTGCGGCACTGGTGGCAACCGGTGTGGGCATCGCGGTCGCGGTACCGGCGGTGCTGGTTTACAACTACTTTTTGCGCCGTTTGAAATTGACCGCGGCGGACCTGGACGACTTCGCCCACGACTTCTACAGCCTGGCGCAGAAGAGTGCGTTTCGCGTGTTGATTCACCCGACCGCACACAAAGCTTCTGCGCCGGGGAATGCGCCAAAAGTGAAGGAGGCCTCCTGATATGGCCTTCTCCACGCAAGACACGGACGAAGTGCTCAGCGAGATCAACGTGACGCCGCTGGTGGACGTGATGCTGGTACTGCTGGTGGTGTTTATCGTCACCGCGCCGCTGCTGACCAATGCGATTCCGATCAACCTGCCGAAGACCGAAGCGGTGGCGCCGGTCGAGCAGAAGGACCCGCTGGTGGTGAGCATCGACGGTGCCGGCAAGCTGTTTATCAACAAGGATGAGATTCAGCCGGACGTTCTGGAATTCAACCTCAAATCGGCGAAAGCCAAAGATCCGGAAGTGCGCGTGCAATTACAGGCCGACGACGGGGTGAACTACGGCGAAGTGGCGCGGGCCATGGCTTCGATCGAGCGGGCAGGGATTACCAGGTTGTCGGTGATTACTGCGCGGTGACAGATTTACAAGGTTTCCGGGGCCGTTTCCTTGGCAGGGTGCGGCCCTTTTTTTGTATATAACTTAGAAGAGCCCCTCACCCTAGCCCTCTCCCAAAGGGAGAGGGGACTGATCTGAGTCGTCTGATGGCTGTGCACCGATACGCAAAATTCAGTCGAACTCAGGAACTGAAAAGCTTGAAGATCGGCTCCCTTTCCCCTCGCCCCCTGGGGGAGAGGGCTGGGGTGAGGGGGAAAAGATCTAAAGCCATGCGCATATCTCATATTCAATTAAGATATTAATAAATAGCTTCTTATTCCTTAGCGAATATAACTCCCGTCCCTATACTCGACCGAGAACAGACACGACGCAGGAGAGCTTCCCATGCGCAACGAATCAATCCGCTACCTGATTGTGCCGGGCTGGCAAGGATCGCCAGAAGATCATTGGCAGACCCACTGGCAGAACAGCCTGCCAAACAGTGCGCGGGTGGAGCAGGCCGATTGGCTGACGCCGCGCCGTGAAGACTGGGTCGCGGCGCTCGCCGAAGCGATTACCGCCGACAGCACGCCGGTGATCCTCATCGCCCATAGCCTGGGTTGCATCACCGTCGCGCATTGGGCGGCGACCGCGCCGCTGCAATACCTGCGTCAAGTGCGCGGTGCGTTGCTGGTCGCGCCTGCCGATGTTGAGCGTCCCGCGTGCTCACCGGCGCTGCGCAACTTTGCACCGATTCCCGCGGACCTGTTGCCGTTTCCGAGCCAGGTCGTCAGCTCCGACAACGACGCTGCCGTCAGTGCGCCGCGTGCTCTTGAGCTGGCGCGCAACTGGGGCGCGGAAGCGGGGATTCTCGCTGGCGCCGGGCATATCAACGTCAAGTCCGGGCATCAGCGCTGGGAGCAGGGTTTTGCCTATCTGTACCGCCTGCAAAATCGCCTGGAGCATCACGCCCGTCGTCGCGCCTGACTTTCATTTTTAACGCCCCCGTCTGCCAGGCGGTTCAGGGCGGGAGCCTGCCATGAGTTTCGAAACCTTCGGTCAGCCATTGCTGACCTTTCCCGATGCGGAAAAAAGCCCGCTGAGCATTCGCGCCAAAGCGCTGGTCTTCGTCGATCCACGCTCGCGCCAACTGCGTGAAGAACTGGAGCAACTGGCGCCACGCGCGATCTCGGTATTGATCCGTGGCGAGACTGGCACTGGTAAGGAGCTGCTTGCGCGGCATATCCATCGCGCCAGTGATCGCAGCGGGCTGTTCGTGTCGGTGAACTGCGGGGCGATCAGCCCGACGTATGCCGACGCCGAATTGTTCGGCTACGCAGCCGGCAGCTACAGCGGTTCGGCAAGCAGTCGCGCCGGCTGGTTCGGTTCGGCCAATGGCGGCACGTTGTACCTCGACGAAATCGGCGATTTGCCGCTGCCGATCCAGGTCAAATTGCTCGCCGCACTGGAGAATCACGAAGTCACTCGCGTCGGTGCACATCAACCCAGCCCGGTCGACGTGCGGCTGGTGGCTGCGACCAGCATCGATCTGGCGCAAGCCGTCGATGCGGGAAAATTCCACGAGCGGCTCTATCATTATCTCAGCGAGGGCCAGCTCGAACTGCCGGCATTGCGGGCGCGAACCGGCGATATCCTGTCGCTGGCCGAGTATTTTCTCGGCATCTACAGCCAGCGTCTCGATCTTCCGGTGCCCTTGATCAGCGAAGCCGCGCAGCATGCGCTCGAACAGCACAGCTGGCCGGGTAACACTCGGGAGCTGGAAAATGTCATTCATTTTGCCCTGCTGGTCAGCACCGGCGAAGAGATTCTGCCGCAGCACCTGAACCTGCCCGAGGTGTCTGGGCCGCAGCTGCAGATCGAACGGCTGGTCGCGCAAATCAACATCGGCGGCAGCACGGCGGAACGTAAAGCCTTGAAAGATTTGCTGATTCGCTTGAGCGACGGGCTATAGCCATTTTCTTCAACATGAACAAAATGGAATATGAAGCTGAATAAACGTTATTGTCCGGGAATAAAAAATCCGGGTATTGTCCGCCTCACGCCAGCGATATCACTTCACTGGCACACGTATTAGATGCCGTCGTCGATGACGACCGTGATTTTCGATAAGGACACTGCATGAAAAAGGTTCTGTTGTTTACCGCATTGGCGGCTGCTTTGACTGCTTCTTTCGCCAACGCCGGTGAGAAACTGGTGGTCGCCGCGACCCCGGTTCCACATGCTGAAATTCTCGAGCTGATCAAACCGACCCTGGCCAAAGAAGGCGTGGATCTGGAGATCAAGGTCTTCACCGACTACGTGCAGCCGAACGTACAGGTGGGCGAGAAGCGTCTGGACGCCAACTACTTCCAGACCCTGCCGTACCTGAACAGCTTCAACCAGGGCAAATACAAGGACGACAAGTCCAAGTACCTGGTAACCGTGCAAGGCGTGCACGTTGAACCGTTCGGTGGCTACTCGAGCAAGTACAAAACTCTGGCTGAACTGCCGGATGGCGCGACCATCGCCATCCCGAACGAAGGCAGCAACAGCGGCCGTGCGCTGATCCTGCTGCAGAAGGCTGGCCTGATCGAGCTGAAAGATCCGAAAAACGCTCTGGCAACGCCGAAAGACATCGCCAAGAACCCGCACAACTTCAAGTTCAAGGAACTGGAATCGGCCCTGCTGCCGCGCGTGCTGAAAGAAGTTGATCTGGACATGATCAACACCAACTACGCGCTGGAAGCCAAGCTGAACCCGCAAAAAGATGCGCTGGTGATCGAAGGCGCTGACTCGCCTTACGTGAACTTCCTCGTTGCCCGTGAGGACAACAAGAACAGCGACGCCATCCAGAAACTGGCCAAGGCGCTGACCAGCCCGGAAGTCAAAGCCTTCATCGAGAAGAAGTACAGCGGCGCGGTATTGCCGGCGTTCTGATCCGAGCGTTGATTTGATCTGAAAACGCCGATGGCCAGTGATGGTCATCGGCGTTTTTGTGTTCGCCTTGAAAAGCCCCCTCACCCTGGCCCTCTCCCGGAGGGAGAGGGGACTGATCGGGGGATGCGGCAGAGGTTCGCCGACCTGATATGGCTGTACCGAATCCATAATCGACTCAGTCATTCAGGTCGATGTATGACGCCAGACACCTCGTTCGGCCCCCTCTCCCTCCGGGAGAGGGCTGGGGTGAGGGTGCTCTTGATCTCAGGCTACCTGCGCCTTCAAAGCCCGGCGCAACGCCACCAGCAATTTCAAAATATCCTGCGGATCCAGTCGCTGCGGTGCTTTTACGTCCATGTCATCTTCCTTGTTGTGGTTTGGCCGAGGGAGTCTGGCCAAAAGCTGTCCGTCCTTGGAGGTCTTTCTTGAAAAAAAGATCCTTCCTACAGCGCAAAGAAAAATAGCCTTCTTACTCCTTCCCGGCAAACCGGCAAGATAGTTTTTTGAGTGATATCAATATGCTTTAACGGTATTTAAATTCTGGTTTTTATACCTATAAAGTCAGTGCCTGCCGGACAGCCATCCGCTGTCCATGGATTGCTTCACCGTCGTTTACCGAGCGACGTCAGGACACGGCATGACTTTCGACTACGCATTTATCCTCAGCACCCTGCCGGCGTTTCTCAAAGCCGTCGGCGTGACGCTCCAGGTCGGTTTGATCGCCATTGGCACCTCGCTGCTGGTGGCGCTGCTCAACGCGACGATCCTGGTTTTTCACACGCCGTACCTGCGCAAACTGGTCGGCCTGTACGTAGAGCTGGCGCGCAACACGCCGCTGCTGATTCAGTTGTTCTTCGTCTACTTCGCCTTGCCGGCACTGGGGATCAAAGTCTCCGGTTTCACCGCGGCGATCATCACCATGACCTTTCTCGGAGGTGCCTACCTCACCGAAGTGCTGCGTGCCGGCGTTGATGCCGTGCCGCAGGCGCAGCTGGAATCCGGGCGTTCGATCGGCCTGTCTGACGGCCAGTTGCTGCGCTACGTGATTCTGCCGCAGGCGGGCATTCTCAGCCTGCCGTCGCTGTTCGCCAATTTCATCTTCCTGCTCAAGGAAACCACCATCGTCTCGGCAGTGGCGGTGCCGGAAATCCTCTACACCACCAAGAGCTACATCGCGCTCTACTATAAAACCTACGAAATGCTCGCGGTGCTGACGCTGATCTGCGTGCTGCTGTTTTTGCCGCTGTCGTTGCTGCTCAGCCGTCTGGAAAGGAGGCTCCAGCATGGCCAGTTCGGGTCTTGAATTGCTTTGGGTGTCGTTGCCGCAATTGGCCAAGGGCGCCGGGCAAACGCTGTCGATCTCGTTTCTGAGCATCGCCATCAGCACGGTCGGCGGCGTGTTCTACGGCGTGTTGCGCACGCTCAACGTCGGCTGGCTCAACGCAATTTTGCGCGTGTACCTGGAGCTGTTCCGGGCGATTCCGGTGCTGGTCTGGCTGTACCTGCTGTTCTTCGGCCTGCCGATTTTCTTCGGTTTGAGCCTGCCGAGCTTCTGGTGCGCGGTGCTGGTGCTGTCGCTGTGGGGCGCCAGCGAGGTCGGCGAAGTGGCGCGCGGTGCGTTGCATTCGTTACCACGCGGCCAGCGTGAGGCAGGGCTGTCGATCGGTCTCAACGTTTCGCAACTGTACGGCTACGTGCTGCTGCCGCAAGCGCTCAAGCGCATGACACCGCCGACCATCAACGTCTACACGCGGATCATCAAAACCAGCTCGCTGGCAGTGCTGATCGGCGTCGTCGATGTGATCAAGGTCGGCCAGCAGATCATCGAGCGCACCTACGAATCGGTGCTGATCTATGGCGCGCTGTTTCTGTTTTTCTTTTTCATTTGCTACCCGTTGTCGGCCGCCTCGCGCGTGCTGGAGCGGCGCTGGACGCAAGCATGAGCGCACTGATCGAGTTTCATGGCTTCAACAAATTCTATGGCGAGCAGCAGGTGCTCGATGGCATCGAGCTGCGCGTGCAGAGCGGCGAAGTCATCGTCATCCTCGGCCCTAGCGGCTGCGGCAAAAGCACCTTGCTGCGCTGCCTCAACGGTCTGGAGCAAGCCCACAGCGGCAGCCTGAAATTTGTCGGGCGCGAGCTGCTCGACAAGGCCACCGACTGGCGCGAAATCCGCCAGCAGATCGGCATGGTGTTTCAGAGTTATCACCTGTTTCCGCACATGAGCGTGCTCGACAACCTGCTGCTCGGCCCGCTCAAAGTGCAAAAACGTCAGCGCGGCGAAGCGCAGCAGCAGGCCGAAGCCTTGCTCGCGCGCGTAGGCCTGGCGGACAAGCGCGACGCCTTCCCGCGTCAGCTCTCCGGTGGCCAGCAGCAACGCATCGCCATCGTCCGTTCGCTGTGCATGAACCCACGGGTGATGCTCTTCGATGAAGTCACCGCCGCCCTTGATCCGGAAATGGTCAAGGAAGTGCTGCAGGTGATTCAGGGCTTGGCCCGCGAAGGCATGACCCTGCTGATTGTTACCCATGAAATGGCCTTCGCCCGCGCGGTGGCCGACCGCATCGTGTTCATGGATGCCGGGCGCATCCTCGAACAGACCCCGCCCGAGATTTTCTTTACGAACCCGCAAACCGCACGCGCGCAGCAGTTTCTGGAGAAGTTCTCCTTCGTGGCAACCCTGCCGAAAACGAACCCGACCAAGGAACTGGAACTGCTATGAAAACTGCCGCTTTGTTAATGCCCCTGTTGAGCCTGGCCTTGCTGGCCGGTTGCAGCAAAACCGAAGAACCCACGAAGCCGAAAGTCGCCAGCGAGAGTGCGGCGCCGGCCGGTTATCTGGAGAAAATCAAGGCTCGCGACAAACTGATTGTTGGCGTGTTCACTGATAAACCGCCGTTCGGTTTTGTCGACGAGAGCGGGCGTTACGTCGGTTTCGATACCGACATCGGCCGGCGGTTTGCCAAGGATCTGCTCGGCGATGAAAACAAGGTTGAATTTGTCGCGGTGGAACCGGCCAGTCGTATTCCGTTTCTGCAAAGCGACAAAGTCGACCTGATCCTCGCCAACATGACCGTGACCCCGGAGCGCAAGGAAGCGGTGGAATTCACTAACCCCAATCTCAAGGTTGCGGTACAGGCCTTGGTGCCGCAGGGCAGCTCGGTGAAAAAACTCGATGATCTGGCGACTCGTACCACCATCGTCACTACCGGTACGACCGCCGATATCTGGCTGACCAAGACTCATCCGGACTGGAAGCTACTCAAGTTCGAAAAGAATTCCGAGTCGCTGCAAGCCCTGGCCAACGGTCGCGGCGATGCCTACGCGCAGGACAATCTGGTGCTGTTCAGCTGGGCCAAGCAGAATCCGGGCTATCGCGTGCTTGAGGAAAAACTCGGGGCCGAAGCGCCGATCGCGCCGGCGGTGAAGAAGGGCAATACCGAGCTGCGCGACTGGGTGAACAGCGAGCTGGCGAAACTGGGCGAGGAGAAATATCTGCTCAAGCTGTATGACCAGTATGTGCGCAAGGAGCTGAGCGATGACACCCGACCTGAGAGTGTGATTGTCGAGGGAGGCAAGTGGCAGGGGTGATTGTCTGTTGGCTTGGCGGTGAGGCTTGCCCCTCATCGGAACGCCGCCCGCCCAGCCCTCTCCCCAGGGAGAGGGAGCCGATCTTTGTGCTTTTCAAACCGGAGTTCGATCCGAGATTTTCAGGTCGGCGTAGTTCTCATAAACAACTCGGTCAGTTCCCTCTCCCTCCGGGAGAGGGCTAGGGTGAGGGGCTTTGGGCTGAAGGCGCTCAGTCAGGCCAGTTCCAAGCCGGCTCATCCAGCACCCGCTGCCCAACCAGCCCGGTCTGCCCCAGCGTTTTCTCCAGCACGATGCAATTGCACTCCGGATCCTCCTGCAACGCCGAAATCAGCCGCCGCGCATGCGACACCACCCACACCTGACACTGCTCCGAGGCGCGAATGATCAGTCGTGCCAGTGCCGGCAGCAGATCCGGGTGCAGACTGGTTTCCGGCTCGTTGAGCACCATCAATGACGGCGGTCGCGGCGTCAGTAGCGCCGCGACCAGCAGCAGATAACGCAAGGTCCCGTCCGACAGCTCTGCCGCCGACAACGGCCGTAGCAAGCCTTCCTGATAAAACTCGATGGCGAAGCGTCCACCGGCCAGCGGTGCGATGTTCAGCCGCGCACCGGGGAAGGCATCACTGATCGCTGCGCGCAAGGCTTCGGGGTCGCCGATTTCGATGATGGTCTGCAAGGCTGCCGCGAGGTCGCGCCCGTCGTGGTGCAGCACTGGCGTGCGGGTGCCCAGTTGCGGCTGACGCACCGGTGCCTCGGCATCGCTGCGAAAGTGATCATAGAAGCGCCAGCGGCGGATGAACTCGCGCATCTGAAACACTTCTGGCGAGCTGCGCAGGCTACCGATCTGGTCGAACAGACTGTCGAAGTTCGGCGTGTGCTGCGCCAGGACATCCCATTTGCGTTCGGTGCGCGCGCGAATCATCGGCCCATCGCGGTCGACCAAAAGGCTCGCCGGGCGATACAGCGGTCCGGCCCAGATGCATTCGCGCTTGATTTGCGGGTCGAGGCTGAAACGCGAGGGAATGGGTCGCGAATGTTCTGGCAGCATGAAATGGCCATTGGAATCAGGCAGACCAAAGCTGATCGAATAACTGAAATCCTCCCCGGCAAACCCCAGGCGCAATCGCTTCACGCCCTGACGCACCGTCGGTTCGATCGCCGCTTCACCGTTGCGCATGCGTCGGCTGATGGTTTCCGGCCCGGCCCAGAAGGTCGAATCCAGCCCACCCTCGCGGGCCAAGGCATTGACCACGCCACCCTGCGCGGTTTCCGCCAGCAGGCGCAGTGCGCGGTAAAGGTTGGATTTGCCACTGCCGTTGGGCCCGGTGATCAGGTTCAGACGCCCGAGCGGGATCACCAGTTTGTTGATCGAGCGGTAGTTGGCCACCGCCAGGGTGTTGAGCATGAAATCCTTCTCCAGGTGACTGCGGAACGTTCGCAGCATACCCGCAATGAGATAAATCTGTGCTTGACCCCCGCAACCGTGGAACCCTGTTCTAAGCTCTGAAGTCGTATCGTCTCGACAGCAGCATTAAAGGCCAAGGAGTGTGCATGGCGGGTCCCGGATTGAAAGTGCTGATGGCGTTGAGCGCCATGGTCTTGCTCACCGCTTGCGGCGACAAGAAACCCGCTCAGGAATACTTGCCACGGGTCTTTGTGCAAGAGGTCAAGCCCCAGAATTATGCGGCAGCGGTGACCCTCACCGGTGACGTGCAGGCGCGCGTGCAGACGCAATTGTCATTTCGCGTGGGCGGCAAGATCATCCAGCGCATGGTCGACGTCGGTGACCGCGTCACTGCCAAACAGGTGTTGGCCAAGCTTGACCCCAAGGATCTGCAAACCAATGTCGATTCGGCCCAGGCTCAGGTCCTCGCCGAACAGGCCCGCGTGAAACAGGCCGCGGCGGCGTTCGTCCGCCAGCAAAAACTGCTGCCCAAGGGCTACACCAGCCAGAGCGAATACGATTCCGCCCAGGCGGCGTTGCGCAGCAGCCAAAGCGCCCTGAGCGCCGCGCAGGCACAACTGGCCAACGCCAAGGATCAACTCAGCTATACCGCGCTGATTGCCGATGCCCCCGGAGTGATCACCGAGCGTCAGGCCGAAGTCGGACAAGTGGTGCAGGCCACCGCACCGATCTTCAGCCTGGCCCGCGATGGCGACCGTGATGCGGTATTCAACGTGTATGAATCGCTGCTGGCCGAGCGCCCTGCGGACAATTCGATCGTGGTCAGCCTGCTCGATAATCCCGAGATCAAAACCACCGGAACCGTGCGTGAAATTACCCCGGCGGTATCGGCGCAATCCGGCACTGTTCAGGTCAAGGTCAGCCTCGACAAACTGCCGCCGGGCATGCAGCTCGGCTCGGTGGTCAGTGCCACAGCGAAAGGTGCGGGCAAGTCGGCGGTGGAGCTGCCGTGGTCGGCGCTGACGAAAAACATCAGCGAGCCAGCAGTCTGGATGGTCGATGACAAGGGCGAGGCGCAGTTGCACACGGTCACGGTCGGTCGCTATCTGACCGGCAAGGTGATCATCAGCGAGGGCCTGAAGGGCGGCGAGAAAGTCATCGTCGCCGGCGGGCAGCTGTTGCACCCCGGGATGAAAGTCGAGATCGCCGAAAACACTTACAAAGACCTGCAACCGGGAGCGCAGCCATGAAGCGTCTCGGACTGTTTTGCCTGGCGCTGCTGCTGGGCGCCTGCTCGGAAAAGGAAACGCCGCCGGAACCAGTGCGTCCGGTTTTGTCGGTCAAGGTCGAAGCGTTGAGCGAGGAAAATCTCGGGCGTTTCGCCGGCAGCATTCAGGCGCGTTACGAGAGCAATACCGGTTTCCGCGTTGGCGGGCGCATTGCCAGTCGTAATGTCGATGTCGGCGCCGAAGTGCAGAAAGGCACGTTACTCGCCACCCTCGACCCGTCCGACCAGCAAAACCAGCTGCGTTCGGCCGAGGGTGATCTGGCCAGGGTTCAGGCGCAATTGATCAATGCGCAGGCCAACGCGCGCCGGCAGCAGGCGCTGTTCGATCGCGGCGTGGGTGCACAGGCGCAACTGGACGTTGCCACGACCGACCTGAAAACTACCCAGGCTTCGCTTGATCAGGCGCGCGCGGCGGTCAACCAGAGCCGGGATCAACTCGGCTACACCGAACTGCGCGCCGATCACAAAGCCGTGGTCACCGCGTGGAACGCCGAAGCCGGGCAGGTGGTGACCGCCGGCCAACAAGTCGTGACGCTGGCTCAGCCGGACATCAAGGAAGCGGTGATCGACCTGCCGGATACCTTGGTCGATCAGCTTCCGCCCGACGTGGTGTTTTCGGTGGCCGCGCAACTCGACCCGAGCATCAACACCACGGCGATCATCCGCGAAATCGAGCCCCAGGCGCAGAGCGCCACACGCACGCGCCGGGCGCGTTTGACCTTGACCGACACCCCGGACGGTTTTCGCCTCGGCACGGCGATCAGCGTGACCCTCAGTTCGGCGATCAAACCGCGCATCGAATTGCCCGCCACCGCGTTGCAGGAGGTCGAAGGCAAACCGCGGATCTGGGTGATCGACACGCAAAGCAAAACCGTCAGCCCCCGCGACGTCACGGTGATCAGCCGCACCGACAGCAGCGTGGTGCTGGCCGGCGGCGTGAAGAACGGCGAGCGCGTGGTCAGCGCCGGCGTCAACAGCCTCAAACCCGGGCAATCGGTAAAACTTGACGAGGACAGTCAATGAAAGGCTCTTTCAACCTCTCCGAATGGGCCCTCAAGCATCAGTCATTCGTCTGGTATCTGATGTTCGTCGGATTGCTCATGGGGGTGTTCTCCTATTTCAATCTGGGCCGTGAAGAAGACCCATCGTTTACCATCAAGACCATGGTCATCCAGACCAAATGGCCCGGCGCGACCCAGGACGAAACCCTCAAGCAGGTCACCGACCGCATCGAGAAAAAACTCGAGGAACTCGACTCGCTCGATTACGTGAAAAGCTACACGCGCCCCGGCGAATCGACGGTGTACGTGTATCTGCGCGACACCACCAGCGCCGAAGACATTCCGCAAATCTGGTACCAGGTGCGAAAGAAGATCGACGACATTCGCGGGCAGTTTCCCCAAGGGATTCAAGGGCCGGGATTCAACGACGAGTTCGGCGATGTGTTCGGCTCGGTCTATGCGTTTACTGCCGACGGCCTGACCATGCGCCAGTTGCGCGATTACGTGGAGCAGGCCCGCGCCGAGATTCGCAGTGTGCCGGGGCTGGGCAAGATCGAAATGGTCGGCCAGCAGGACGAAACGATTTACCTGAACTTCTCCACGCGCAAACTCGCCGCGCTGGGCATCGATCAGCGTCAAGTGGTGCAAAGCCTGCAGTCGCAGAACGCGGTAACGCCGGCCGGGGTGATCGAGGCCGGGCCCGAGCGGATTTCCGTGCGCACATCGGGGCAGTTCGCTTCGGAGAAGGATCTGGCCGAGGTCAATCTCAAACTCAACGATCGCTTCTATCGTCTGGCCGATATCGCCGACATCCGTCGCGGCTACGTCGACCCGGCCACGCCTGAATTCCGCTTCGACGGCAAACCGGCCATCGGTCTGGCGATTGCGATGCAGAAGGGCGGCAATGTTCAGGAGTTCGGTAAAGCGCTGCACGAGCGCATCGACCAGCTCATCGCAGATTTGCCGGTGGGCGTCGGTGTGCACACGGTGTCCGATCAGGCGGTGGTGGTGGAAGAAGCCGTCGGCGGCTTCACCAGCGCCTTGTTCGAGGCGGTGATCATCGTGCTGGTGGTGAGCTTCATCAGCCTTGGCGTGCGCGCTGGGCTGGTGGTGGCGTGCTCGATTCCGCTGGTGCTGGCGATGGTATTTGTATTCATGGAATACAGCGGCATCACCATGCAGCGGATTTCCCTCGGTGCGTTGATCATTGCCCTCGGCCTGCTGGTGGACGATGCGATGATCACCGTGGAGATGATGGTCACGCGTCTGGAGATGGGTGAAACCAAGGAGCAGGCGGCGACGTTCGCCTACACCTCGACGGCGTTTCCGATGCTCACCGGTACGCTGGTGACGGTGGCCGGGTTCGTGCCGATCGGCCTCAACGCGAGCTCCGCCGGTGAATATACGTTCACGCTGTTTGCGGTGATTGCCGTGGCGATGATTGTCTCGTGGGTGGTGGCGGTGTTCTTTGCGCCGGTGATCGGCGTGCATATCCTCAGCGACAAGGTGAAGGCGCATGACGCCGAACCGGGGCGCATCGGTCGCGCCTTCAACGGCGGCCTGTTGTGGGCGATGCGCAACCGCTGGTGGGCGATCGGCGTCACCGTACTGTTGTTCGTGCTGGCGGTGTTCTGCATGCGCTTCGTGCAGAACCAGTTTTTCCCCGCTTCGGACCGTCCGGAAATTCTCGTCGACCTCAACCTGCCGCAAAACGCCTCGATCGATGAAACCCGCAAAGCGGTGGACAAGCTCGAGGCCACGCTCAAGGGCGACTCTGACATTGTGCGCTGGAGCACCTACATCGGTCAGGGCGCGATTCGTTTCTATCTGCCCCTCGACCAGCAATTGCAGAACCCGTACTACGCGCAACTGGTCATCGTCAGCAAGGATTTCGAGGCCCGCGAAGCGCTGAGCCAGCGCCTGCGCGAGCGCTTGCACAAGGACTTCGTCGGCATCGGCAGCTACGTGCAGGCGCTGGAAATGGGCCCGCCAGTCGGGCGTCCGATCCAGTACCGGGTCAGCGGCAAGGACGTCGATCAGGTGCGCAAACATGCGATCGACCTGGCCACTGAACTGGACAAGAACCCGCATATCGGCGAGATCATCTACGACTGGAACGAGCCGGGTAAAGTCCTGCGCGTTGACATTGCTCAGGACAAGGCCCGCCAGCTCGGGCTGTCGTCGGAAGACGTGGCGAACCTGATGAACAGTATCGTCAGCGGCTCGCCATTGACCCAGGTCGATGATGATATCTACCTGATCAACGTGGTCGGCCGCGCGGTGGACTCCGAACGCGGTACGCCGGAGACCCTGCAGAACCTGCAAATCGTCACGCCAAGCGGCACCTCGATTCCGCTGCTGGCGTTCGCCACCGTGCGCTATGAACTGGAGCAGCCGCTGGTGTGGCGTCGCGACCGTTTGCCGACGATCACCATCAAGGCTTCGGTGCGCGATGAGATCCAGCCAACCGATCTGGTGAAACTGCTCAAGCCATCGATAGACGCTTTCGCGTCGAAACTGCCGGTCGGCTACAAGGTCGCCACCGGCGGTACCGTCGAGGAAAGCGGCAAGGCCCAGGGGCCGATTGCCAAGGTCTTGCCATTGATGCTGTTCCTCATGGCGACTTTCCTGATGATCCAGTTGCACAGCGTGCAGAAAATGTTCCTGGTGGCCAGCGTCGCGCCGCTGGGGCTGATCGGCGTGGTGCTGGCGCTGGTGCCGACCGGCACGCCGATGGGCTTCGTGGCAATTCTGGGGATTCTTGCGCTGATCGGCATCATCATCCGCAACTCGGTGATTCTGGTGACGCAGATCGATGAGTTCGAGCAGAAAGGCTATGCGCCATGGGATGCGGTGGTGGAAGCGACCGAGCACCGGCGCCGGCCGATTCTGCTGACCGCCGCCGCAGCGAGCATGGGCATGATCCCGATCGCTCGCGAAGTGTTCTGGGGGCCGATGGCCTACGCGATGATCGGCGGGATCGTAGTGGCGACGTTGCTGACGCTGCTGTTTCTGCCGGCGCTGTATGTGGCCTGGTACAAGATTCGCGAGCCGCAGAAGGACGCGGCTTAAAAGCGAGTGCTGCGCACTCATCGCGAGCAGGCTCACTCCTACAGTTGAAATGCGTCCCCTGTAGGAGTGAGCCTGCTGGCGATGACGTCAGAACGGTTTATGAAGATTTACGCCAGACACTCGCCAACCAAGGCTGCTGCTCCCGTGGCAGCCCCGCTGGCCGGTAGTAATGCTCCAGCTCGACAAACCCCGCCGCCGTCAGCAAACCTTGCCAGGCCTGGAGATCGTGATACGAGCCATAGCGCGGCCCGTTCCAGCCCTCCCGGTTATCCCCGCGTGGATTGGAGCTGAACAACACACCGCCCGCTTTCAACGCGCCGTGCAATTGCTTGAGCACTCGCGGTAATTCCTGCAACGGCACATGAAACAACACCGCGTTGGCGAAGATCCCGTCGAAGCGCTCCGCCGGCAGATCCAGGTTGAGGAAATCCTGCTGCAATACCTCGCAGCCGCTGTCCTCGCGGGCCATCCGCGCAAACTCCTCCGAACCGTCCAGCCCGACAGCGATGTGCCCCATATGCGTAAACGTCTGCAAATCCCGCCCCGGCCCGCAGCCGAAGTCCAGGATGGTAAACGGCGCCGAGCCTTGAATATGCCGCAGCAACGCATCGATATTCTGACTGACATCGTGATCGCGGGTGCCTTCACGGAAGTCCTCGGCCACCGAGTTGTAATGGCCGAGAGTGGTGGCGGTGATCTGTTCGAGGTCGCTGGGCGTTTGCTTCATCATCGATGCTGTTTTTGGCGGAGGGAGAAGCGGACTATAAGCTTTTTCGCTGGCAAAAAAACGCCGCCTGCGCTGCTGCCAGCGCAGGCGGTGATTGATGCCTGGACTTAGTGCTGCTTCGCGCCCAGGCAATCGATCGAGCGGTCCATCATCGCTTTGGCCATCTCCAGCAGATGCCAGACCGAGAACACCATGGCTCGATCCGCGCCCCCGAGCTGATCGCCGCATTGATGGACGGTCACCGAAGCGCAGCGCAGCAGGTCGGCGACATACAACTGGGCATCCTCCAGCGTCACGTCTTCGCTGATGCTGTAGACACGTTTCTGTCCCGCCACCGTGACCTGATTGCCGGCCAGATGAGAGTCAACGGCGCGGCAAAGTGCCGAGCGATCCTTGAGCAAATCCTCGGTGAACCGCTTGGTGGAGGTAAGGCTGAGTGGCGGATCGGCAAGATTTTTTTCCACGGGTAAACTCCTGACTTCAAGTGGGGAGCCAACCATTTCGCGACTAAACGAGCAGGGCGGCGGCTGCGCGCAGATCAGTCGCCGGCCGCCGGTTATCGGCGCACCCGAAAGTGCCCTGCGCACAGCCAACATCGGGCAGCTTGAAGCTCTGCCGAGGTCAGGCCTGACCGCACGCCCAGCGAATCCGGACAACTGAATCCGGTCACCGCCAAGCAGTGACGAGCGGAGATTAGCTACAGGATATTTCGCGTACAAGCGGGCAAAACATTCTAGGAAGCGTCCTGCAAACCCGCGTGGATCGGGCTGGCGAAACGATAAATTTCGCGTAGGAAGGGTCTGGTTTTTACGAAGGGCATTGCCCAAATACGTGGGATCACATGGATCTGATTGATGGCCACCTGCCGCTATCGAACATAGCGCTTATTCAGCCACCGCGCCAGCCCTGTCCATATACGATACGTGCGCGCACAAGCCGGAAAACCTGGCTGAAAGCAACTGGTAGTTCTTACAGTATCGGGCCAGAGAAAACAGGCTCAGTCTTGGTGCATGGGCGCCAGGGACTCGCGTAGCCGTGAACACTCACCATCACACCGCCACTCCGACCTTGTCGGTCCTTGACTCGCGCGCAGTGGCGATTCGCGGCGTTGCCTACTACCGGCATCCGGAAAAACCGGACATCCAATCGCGCATCACTCGGCAGAGCTTCGATGAGGCGGGGCGGCAGGTGGCGACGTGGGATCCACGTTTATATGGCGCTGCGCCGAAGCCGAATCTGGCCGCTGTCTACGCGTTGAGCGGGCAATGGCTATTCACAGACAGTGTCGACGCCGGCTGGCAGGCGTGCCTGTTGAATGAAGCAGGTTCGTTGTGTGCTGTCTGGGATGCGCGGGGCAGTCAGAGCCACCACCAATACGATGAGCTGCAACGGTCGGTCGCCCTCACTGAGCAAGCGCACGACGGGCCGTCTCGCGTAGTCGAGCGCTGGACCTATGGAGAAGCCACCGATGATGCCGCCCTGCGCAATCAGTGCGGTCAACCGATTCGTCATGACGACCCGGCCGGCAATCGACACTTCGATGACTACGGCCTCGGCGGCGCAGCACTGGTGGAATCGCGACGCTTTCTGATTGAACTGGAAACACCGGACTGGCCCCTCGATCCGGACCGCCGAGATGAGTATCTCGAGGAGAAAAACTACGTCACTCGACAGTCTTTCAGCCCCACAGGCGACCTGCAGCATCACACCGACGCGGTGGGTAATATCAGAACGCAGCATTACAACATGGCCGGGCAATCAGCCGCGATCTGGCTGTTACAGGCAGGCGAGGGCAGGCAGCCGCAGTGCCTGGTCAGCGCCATCCGTTACAACGCAGAGGGTCAGATCGAAAGCGAAACGGCCGGCAACGGCATCGTCGCCCGCGCCGAATACAGCCGCGATGATGGCCGGTTACTCAGATTGGTCGCCAGTGTCGGTGCGCAAGAGCCGTTGCAGGATCTGAATTACACCTATGACCCGGTGGGCAATGTCACCAGCCTGGAAGATAAAACCCAGGCTGTGTCTTACTTCAACAATCAGCGGATCGAGCCGGTCTGTCGATATCGCTACGACAGCCTTTATCAACTGGTCGAGGCCCGGAGTTGGGAAGTCAGTAATCCGAGCCACGGCCCGGCATTGCCGGATCTGTTACCTACACCGCTGGACCCCAATCAGCGGCGCAACTACACACAGACATTCGACTATGACGCGGCGGGTAATCTGATCACCCGTCATCACAGCGGTGCGCCTGGGTTTTCGATGTTTACTTCGGCGTACAACAACCGAAGTCTGGGCCAGCGCGATGACGGTAATTTGCCCGGGGAAGCGGATATAGCGTCGGGATTCGATGCGGCGGGTAATCAGCTCGAGTTGCAACGCGGTCAGGCGATGACGTGGAACGAGCGTAATGAGCTGAGCCAGGTAGTACTGGTTCAACGCGAGGCAAAAAACGGTGACGCCGAATGCTTCAGTTATGAGCGTCCCGGACATCGATCGCGCAAAGTTTTCATCCGACAGACTACGGTCCGAATTTTGAATAGCGAGGTTCGTTATTTTTCCGGTCTTGAATTACACCGTAGTGCCGAAGGTGAAGAGCATCAAGTGATCGAAATCGGAGTCGGTCGATCTTCTGTGAAACTGTTGCACTGGCCTGGCGGCAGACATCCAGACCAACTGCGCTTTGGCTATGACGATCTCGTCGGCTCCTGCACTCTGGAGCTTGATGCGCAAGGCTGTGTTCTGACACTGGAACAGTATTATCCGTTTGGAGGCACCGCCTGTTGGGCTGGAAAAAATGCGGCTGCGGCGGCATACAAGAGCACTCGATACTCTGGCAAGGAGCGAGACGCCACGGGGCTTTATTATTATGGCTACCGATATTACGCGCCCTGGCTGCAGCGATGGATCAGCGCGGATCCGGAGGAGGACGGATTGAATTTGTACGCAATGGTCACAAACAATCCGGCAACCGCTGTTGATCCCGACGGTCGCAAGCGAAGCGATGCGCAGGATCGTTGGCGCAGAGCTTATGCGGGAGTAGTGGCTTCAAGAGACGGTGTCTGGGTACGCACCGTGGCGAAGGGGGTTATTGCAGTCGATATTGTCGGCGGTAATGAACTGTTCAAGCGGATGGGAATGAATTTGAATCGCCCTGTCATTGGCGATAGAACGCTTGCCTACCTGTCGCTTGATTCGACATTGCAAAGCAAAGTTGCGGGAGCAAAAACAGGATTTCGTCTGAATACTGCGCCGGGGCAGGACATCAAGGCGCAGGCAGCCATTCAGGATGCGGGTGTCGTTGCTTATGTAAATGGCGGCTTTTTCAATATGGGTAACCACGCTAGCAGGCACGTTTCCTCCTTTGCGCCAATTGGCCCAAGCAAGATTGGTGGTAAAAGCCAGATTTACGTCCCGGTGCCTTCAGACTATCGAGAGCATTTCGTGACGGTTCAAATGAGAGACGGATCAAGTATTGAATCCGGGCCCGTGGTCTCACGAGGCGGTACAGCTGTTTTCCCTGAAAGCCTGTTAGGTCTTACCAAGTTTCTCTTCAACCCGGAAAACAATCAGCCGGGGAAGTTGGGTCACGCAGGTTCACCCAACATTCGCTCCGGTATCAGTAGGCCCGGCGGATCAGAGCACGGGCAGCGTACGCGTTTGGCATGGGGCGGCAGCATCGGGCGTAGCGAAGCAGCAACAGGCTATACCATGCCCGAATGGTCCAGGGTAATGGCCAGACTTGATGGGATGAGCGGGGCTGATGGATGGTCAGTGAACCTCGATGGCGGTTATTCGGCCGGAATCGGCGTGGTTGGAGCACAGGGCGAATTGCTTTACAGAAGATCAGAGGAAGGATCGTCCGTCAGATCCATCGCCAACTTCATCGCTTATTACCAAAAGCCCCCCAAGCAGAACGTTTTCAAAAAATGGTTCACCTGAATGGCGACGCCCGACCTGTGTAGGTACGCCGCCAAGGGGCGGCCCATTTCCAAAAAGGTAACTGACTTTGGTTAAAGGGCTGCGACCATTGATCTCGCCTCAACGCTTGTTCAACCCCCGAGCTAACCGATCCCCACCCAACTGAATCACCGCCACCAGTGCCACCAGCAACACAATCACCGTCAACATTATCTGACTGTCAAAGCGCTGATAGCCGTAGCGATAAGCGATGTCCCCCAAGCCACCGGCGCCGATCGCCCCGGCCATGGCCGACGAGTTGATCATCGTCACCAGGGTAATGGTAAAGCCACCGACAATCCCCGGTAGCGCCTCGGGCAGCAGCACATGCCAGACAATGTGCCAGCGCCGGCAACCCATCGCCTGCGCGGCTTCGATCAAGCCATGATCAACCTCGCGCAGACTGACCTCAGCGATCCGCGCAAAGAATGGCGTCGCCGCGATGGTCAGCGGCACCACGGCGGCCCAGACTCCGTAGGTGGTGCCGACAATCAGCCGGGTGAACGGAATCAGCGCGACCATCAGAATCAGAAACGGGATCGAGCGGAACAGATTGACGAAGGCCCCCAATGCACGGTTCATCACCGGCGCCTGGTAGATGCCGCCCTTGTCACTGGTGACCAGAATCACCGCCATGGGAATTCCCACCAGCAATGCGATCAACGACGACACACCGACCATCAGGAACGTGTCGATAAAACCCTGCCACAAGCGCTCAACCCACATAACCCATTACCTCCACGCGTTGTGCCCATGGCGCGGCGCGTTCGCGCAATTGCTCGGCGCTGTACGAAGAACCGCTGACTGCCAATAACAGTTGCCCCAGCGCATGCCCCTGAATCCGCTCCACGCCGCCCTGCAACAGCTTGACCCGACCGCTCAATGCAGCGAACAAGGCCGCCAGATCCGGTTCGTCGCTGGCGCTGCCGGTGAACTGCAAGCGCAGCACTACAGCGTCGCTGGCGGAAGTCGATTGCGCGAGCAAACGGCTGTGCAATTCTTCCGGCAAGGCGTGTTGCAGCGGCGCAAGCAGGGTCTGGCTGACCTCGTGCTGCGGATTACCGAACACCTGCCAGACCGGGCCCTGCTCGACGATACGGCCGTGCTCGAGCACGACAACGCGGTCGCAGATCTCGCGAATCACCGCCATTTCATGGGTGATCAACACGATGGTCAGACCGAGGCGTTTATTGATCTCGCGCAGCAGCGTGAGGATCGATTGCGTGGTCTCCGGATCGAGCGCCGAGGTGGCCTCGTCGCACAGCAGAATGTCCGGGTCATGTACCAGCGCACGGGCGATACCGACGCGCTGTTTCTGTCCGCCGGAAAGTTGCGCCGGATACGCCTTGTGCTTGCTCTGCAGGCCGACCAGCTCGAGCAGTTCGCGGACCCTTTGCTCGCGTTGCTGTTTCGGTACACCCGCGACTTTCAGCGGCAGCTCGACGTTCTGCCAAACGGTTTTGGCCGACATCAGATTGAAGTGCTGGAAGATCATCCCGATACGTCGGCGCAGGGCCACCAGACGGTCTTCGTCGAATTCGCCGATGTCGACCTGATCGATCAGTACGCGCCCCGAGGTCGGCTGCTCAAGGCGATTGATCGTGCGGATCAACGACGACTTGCCGGCGCCGCTACGGCCGATGATGCCGAACACTTCGCCGCGCTGAATCGCCAGGTCGATGCCCTGTAACGCTGCAACCGGACCTTGTCGGCCGTTGTAGGTTTTGCCCAGCCCGATGAAGCGCACATGGGCACGGTTCAGCTCGGGATGCAGCTCGGTTTGTTCAGCAGTGTGTGGCTCTGGAGTCTCCAGTCGCCGTTGGATCGCGGCGGTCATGCTCAGCTTTCCCAACCGGCTTGATAAAGCTTGCCGTGAGCTTTATCCAGCGCTGCGCGAACGGCCGGCGAATGCTGGTAGATGTCGACGAATTTGATCAGGCGCGGATCGGTTTTGCTCTTCGGCTGAATGACGAACTGAATCACGTATTCCTTGTGATCGAGGCCGTCGAACAGCAGCGCCGAACCGGCATCGAAGGTCTTCGCCAAACGAATGTAGGCCGGGTAGCCCTGGACCAGATCGGCGTCATCGTAGGCGCGCACCAGTTGCACGGCTTCGACCTGGAGA
The DNA here is from genome assembly GCF_900105485.1 of Pseudomonas granadensis. Classification (GTDB taxonomy): domain Bacteria; phylum Pseudomonadota; class Gammaproteobacteria; order Pseudomonadales; family Pseudomonadaceae; genus Aquipseudomonas; species Aquipseudomonas granadensis. The sequence continues at coordinate 5,863,314 of NZ_LT629778.1, forward strand.
ATCTTGATCTTTTTCGGATTGGCGACGATGTCATCCTCGGTGGCCTTGTAGCCGACGCCCGGTTTGAGCGTGATCAAACCGGCCTTGGCCAGCAATTGCAGGCCGCGACCGCTGTTGATCGGATCGTTGGCGATGGCAACGCTGGCGCCTTCCGGTAATTCGTCGAAGCTTTTGTATTTTTTCGAGTACAGACCGACGTTGTTGATGATCCCCGGCGCGAACGGCACCAGATCAAAACCTGACGCGGCTTTGGCGTTTTCCAGAAACGGAATGTGCTGAAAATAATTCACGTCGATATCGCCGGCAGCGAGGCTGACGTTCGGCGCGATCCAGTCGGTGAACTCCACCAGCTCGACCTTCAGGCCTTGTTTCGAGGCCTCTTCGACGGCCGCTTCCAGAGGAATGGCGAAGGCGGCGGTGGTGCCGATTTTCAACGGTGCATCGGCGGCAAACACCGCCGAGCTGAACAGGCCGAGGGCCAGGGCCAGTGCTTTGACTGGGTGGGAGAGCAGATTCTTGGTCATGATGAGTTATCCAGTCAGTGCTTGGGATTTGTGGTGTCCGTTGTGGCCTCATCGCGAGCAGGCTCACTCCTACAGGGGGAACGCATTCCAAATGCAGGAGTGAGCCTGCTCGCGATGCTTTTAGCGGCGAAACGCGGAGCCTGTGTGTCGCTCGGGCAACTGCGCCTCGCCGTGAAACAGCTTTTCGCGCAAGGTGCCGCTGTCATACGCGGTCTTGTACGAGCCGCGCCGCTGTAGTTCGGGAATCACCAGATCGATGAAATCCACATAGCTTTCCGGCGTGACGATGCGGGTCAGGTTGAAGCCATCCAGCCCGGTTTCGGCGATCCACGACTCCAGCTCATCGGCCACTTGCTCGGGCGAGCCGACCACGGTGATGTAGCGGCCACCGAGGGCGTGCTGGTCGAGCAATTTGCGCCGGGTCCAGTCGTTGTTCTGCAGGGTTTTGGTGGCCGACTGGATCGCGTTGCTTTTCACGTACTGGATCGGTTCGTCGATTTCGTACCGGGAGAAGTCGATGCCGGTGGAGGCGGAAAAATGCGCCACGCCGGCCTCGGCGCTAGCGTAGCCGAGGTATTCGGCGTGCTTGGCCCAGGCCGCTTCTTCGCTGGCGCCGACAATCACATTAAGGCCCATGAACACCTTGATGTCTTCGGGGTTGCGTCCCGCAGCAACCGCACTGGCGCGGACCTTGTCCACTTGTGCCTTGGTCGACGATTTGTTCTGGCCGCTGATGAACACGCACTCGGCGTGGCGCCCGGCGAACTGCAAACCGCGCTCGGAACTGCCGGCCTGAAACAGCACCGGCGTACGCTGCGGCGACGGTTCGCACAGGTGATAACCGTCGACCTGATAAAACTCACCCTTGTGCTCGACCTTATGGACTTTGTCCGGCTGCGCGTAGATGCGCTGCTCGCGGTCGTTGAGCACCGCGTCGTTTTCCCAGCTGCCTTCCCAGAGTTTGTAGAGCACCTGTAAATACTCGTCGGCCTGGTCGTAACGGCGGTCATGTTCTACCTGCGCGCTCAGCCCCATGGCTTTGGCGGCGCTGTCGAGATAGCCGGTAACGATGTTCCAGCCCACCCGGCCACGGCTCAAATGATCGAGCGTCGACAGACGCCTGGCGAACAGATACGGCGCTTCGTAGGTGAGATTGGCGGTGAGGCCAAAGCCGAGATTTTTCGTCACAGCAGCCATTGCCGAGACCAGCAGCAAAGGGTCGTTGACCGGCAACTGGATCGCCTCTTTCAGCGTCACGTCGAGCGAGTTCTGGTAGACGTCATACACCCCGACGATGTCGGCGATGAACAAGCCGTCGAACAGGCCGCGTTCGAGCAATTGCGCCAGTTCGGTCCAGTATTCGATCGTGTTGTAACGGGTCGAGGTATCGCGCGGATGCGTCCACAAGCCGTGATTGATATGGCCGATGCAGTTCATGTTGAACGCGTTGAGCAGAATCTTCTTTTTCGCCGCGCTCATCAGATCGTCCCTCGCAGCGGAGGGTTTTCATCGTTGAGGTAGTAATTGCCAACGGCGTGATATTTCCAGCGCACCGGGTCGTGCAGCGTGTGCACGCGGGCGTTGCGCCAGTGGCGATCGAGGCCGTGCTCGGCGAGGGTGGCCTGGCTGCCGGCCAGTTCGAACAATGTGCTGCCCGCCGCCAGCGATATTTCCGTGCTGATCGCGCGTGCTTCGGCGACGGCGATTGAGGCCGCTGCAACGGTTTCGGCGTTGGTGTCAGCCTGTGCGGCATCAAGGAATTCGCCGGCACGTTCAAGCAGGGCTTCGCTGGCGTGCAGGCGGATACTCAGGTGACCGAAGCTCTTCAGGGTCAGCGGGTCCTCGGTGGCTTTGTCATTGCCGGAGTCGATCCACGGCCGCGTCTTGCTGCGGACGAAATGCAAGGCGTCCTCGTAAGCGGCGCGAGCGATACCGGTATCGATGGCGGCGTGAAGAATTTGTGCCAGCGGGCCGACCGTGGTCGGCCGTTCGAAAGCACTTTGAAACGGAAGCACGTCTTCAGCCGCGACGTATACATCTTCGAAGACTACCGAGCCGCTGCCAGTGGTGCGCTGGCCGAAACCACTCCAGTCGTCGATCACGCTCAGACCTTTGCTGTTACGTGGGACGAAGGCCAGTTGCTGCACGCCATTTTCGTCCACCACCGAGGTCGGAATGCGCTGCGCGTAAATCGCCCCGGTCGCGTAGAACTTGCGGCCGTTGATGCGATAACCATCGCCGTCGCGCTTGAGACTGGTTACGCGGTCGTGAGCGGTTTTAGTACCCAGTTCCGCCAAGGCATTGCCGAAACGCTGGCCGGCGAGAACCTCGGCGTACAGGCGTTGTTTTTGCTGCTCGCTGCCGTTGACCCGCAGCACTTCCAGTGCGTAGAAATGGTTTTGCGGAATCTGCCCGAGCGAACCGTCGGCCTGCGCGATCAGGGCGATGACTTTGGCCAGGGTCACGTTGGACACGCCAGCGCCGCCGTACGCCTTGGGCACGCTGATGCCCCACAGGCCGGAGCGGGAAAACACCTCCAGCTCGGGCAGCGGCAGGCGCCTTTCACGATCGCGCAGGGCGCTGTCGCGTTGGAAATCTTCGGCCAGGTCGCTGGCGACGATCAGGGCTTGCTCATCGCTGGTGATGAGCGCGACGGGTTGGGAAAAAGTCATGTGCTTCTCCAGAGATCTGGTCAAAAGTGTTCTGGTCGTCAGATCCAGGAGTGACGAGCAGGCAGCGTGCCGTTGAGGCGATAGGCGCCGACCGCGTGGTATTTCCAGCGCACCGGGTCGTGCAGGGTGTGCACCCGGGCGTTGCGCCAGTGGCGGTCGAGGTTGAATTCGGCGAGGGTCGCGCGGCTGCCGGCCAGTTCGAAAAGCTTTTCGCTGGCAAGCAAGGAAATCTCGGTGGTCAGCACTTTCGCTTCGGCCACGGCGATCGACGCACGCGCGGCGGAGGCCGCGGTGATCGGTGCGGCGTGCACCTGATCGAGCACTTGGCCTGCCTTGCGCAGCAGCGCTTCGGCGGCATGCAATTCGATCTTCAGTTTGCCGATATCGGCGATCACGTAGAGGTCATCGCTGGCGCGATCGACCTTGGCGTCGATCCACGGCCGTGCACGGGTTTTGACGAATTCGATCGCATCGTCAATCGCGCCACGAGCGATGCCGGCATCGATGGCCGCCTGAATCAACTGCGACACGGCGCCCTGGGTATTCGGCGTTTCGTTGATCTTCCAGTTGTCGATGACCAGGCTCGACTCGACGCGCACGTTGTTGAGCAAAATCGTGCCGCTGGCGGTGGTGCGCTGACCGAAGCCCGACCAGTCGTCGACGATGCGCAAACCCGGCGTGCCGCGCCGGACGAACGCCAGCACTTGCTTACCTTCGTCGTTCAGCGCTTTGACCGCCACCCAGTGCGCAAACAGTGCGCCGGTGGAGTAGAACTTCTGGCCGTTTATCAGATAATCATCGCCATCGGCGCTGATCCGCGCTTTCAGTTCCAGGGTATTTTTGCTGCCGCGTTCCGGGCCGGCATTGCCGATGCGCCAGCCTTGCAGAACACTGTCGAACAACTGCTGTTTCTGCGCCGCGCTGGCGCAGCCAAGGACCAGATGAATGATGCCGAACTGGTTCTGCGGGATTTGCCCCAACGCCGGGTCGGCGGCGGAGATGATGGCGAAGACTTCCGCCAGCGTGACGAACGAAACCTGTGGGCCACCGTATTCGCGCGGGATGGCAATGCTGCCCAGGCCGCTGCGGGTGAACTGCTCGATTTCCGACCACGGCAACCTGCGCTGACGATCGCGTTTCGCCGCCTGAACGCGGGCGACCTGCGCCAGCTCATGGGCAGCCTTGATGGCCTGGGCGTCGTTGCGCAAGACCTGCGCGGGCAACAACAGCGGGGCGATGTCCAGATCCGACTGGACGTTTGCATCGGCCAGACTGGACATCAGTGCCACTCCCTGGCTGCACGCAATGCCCTGGCGATCTGCACTGGGGTGATTGACTTCCGGACCATACGACCTACCTCACATCTCATTGAAAACGCCGCAAGGTGCGGCGAACGAAGGAATGTCCGGTGGTCCGGTGTATATACCCTAAGCGCGTATAAATATTAAATAAACTAACTTTTAGGAATATGCATAGAAGGAGGGGGCGAACCCTCGTCACCTCGCGACAGCATCAATGCTCACGTGCTTCGGCCGCTTCGAATTCCTGCTTCAACGGGACTTTCAGGTAGGGATTGACGCAGCCAATTTTCAGCGTGCGCGGCGGTGCCCAGCGGGAGTTGTTGCCGACCCGATCGAGGATGCAATAGGTCACGTCCAGTCGCAGATCTTCGCCCGCTTCGACAATCACCGCCGGCGGCACCCAGACCTGGATCGGCAAGCCGATGTCGGCTGCGGTGATCGGTGCCAGGTCCATCCGCACATCACCCCAGCGCAAGGTGATGGCGTCGTCTGCGGCCATGTTCAGGTACGGCTCGATGCTCAGCGGCACGCCGCGTTTGATCTGGTTCGGGTTGACGCCCTGGCGGCGGATGACCTCGGGTATCGTCACCGGCGCCAATTGCTGGTTTTCGTCTGCGCTCAGGGCCGATGGCTGGCCGCCCGGGCAATCAAGTTTGACCTGCACTCGCGTTGTCACCGATAACGCCGGCCCCTGGCCGACCTGCATCAGCCGGTAATGGATACGCGCAGTGCCGTTTTCGATGAAGCTTTCCGGCACCCGCAGGCTGACCGCCGTGCCAACATCCTCGGCAGTCAGAACCCTGGAGGCGACGTAACACTTGTTCCAGAACAATTCGATAAGGTCGCCGCTGTCCATGTCGGGGTAGGGCGCCACCTCGATCAACAGATGAGCAGCGGCGGCCAGATTGATGCCGGTTTTCTGCGCGGGCGCCAGGCTCGGCGCTGCCAGTTCGGGGGTATGCGAAGTGCGGTTCATCTATTTCTCTCCTTGAAGCCTTGCAGCGAAGTCCGTTTCTGAAAGAACAAAAGGCGTGAATAAACCGGCAATAAAGCGTCAAGCTTTTATTCAAGTTGAAGACGGCGTGACTGAACTGGGTGGAGCCGGTTGTCGACTAGATAAGAGTGTGCCGGGAGGAGTGTCAATAGACGAAATTAGTTAATCGGCGAATTACAAGTTAATCAGAAAGGTCCTACGGCGCGGACGCCGAAAGCCTAGGTGTCGAGGCGAATCGGGCCACGAGCTCCGCGGCTTCTGGTCCGTTTCTACTTGGGTTTATGGGGGCGTGATCAAATCGAAGGGCTCGGCTTACAAGCGCTATTCAACTGTTGCACAATGTTTGAAGATGTGCTCGTCCAAGTATTTTTGATATTGCTTTATATAGATCTTGATAAGGCATCTTCCATCCCTGGAAGTTGCCGATACGCATTTGAAAGAGCCTCAGGCGTGATTCAGAAACTTGCTGAGAAATTGTTGGGTGCGCTGTTCTTTCGGATTGGCAAACAATGCCTTGGCTTCACCTTGTTCGACAATCACGCCCTTGTCGAAAAACACCACACGGTTGGCCACGTCGCGAGCAAAACCCATCTCGTGCGTAACAATGACCATGGTGCGTTTCTCTTCAGCGAGGCCGCGGATGGTCGCCAGCACCTCCCCAACCAGTTCCGGGTCGAGCGCCGAGGTCGGCTCATCGAACAGGATCACTTCCGGCTCCATCGCCAGGGCCCGGGCAATTGCGACGCGCTGCTGCTGACCACCGGAGAGACGACGCGGGTAAGCATCCTCTTTGCCGGCGAGTCCGACCTTGGCCAAGAGTTTTTTGCCGAGCGCAACAGCCTCGTCGCGCGGGATCTTCTTGACCACGATCGGGCCTTCGATGACATTTTCCAGCGCGGTGCGATGGGGGAACAGGTTGAAGTTCTGGAACACGAAACCCACGTGCTGGCGCAGATTGCGCACCAGGCTCTGTTGCTGGTTCAGCGGGCGGCTGGTATCGATTTCGATGTCGCCAACCTTGATCCGGCCGCTGGTGGGTTGTTCAAGGAAATTCAGGCAACGCAGGAACGTGGTTTTCCCCGAACCGCTGGGGCCGATGATCGCCACGACCTCACCTTCCTTGACCTCCAGATCGATGCCGTCAAGTACGACCTGACTCTTGAATTGCTTGGTCAGTTTTTCCACGACAATCATGGGCTCAGGACTCCTGGTCGTGCCGATTGACCCGCTCTTCCAACTTGTTCTGCAGGTGCGACAGCACCGTGGCCAGAATCCAGTAGATCAGCGCGGCGGCAAGATACATGGTGAAGACTTCAAAAGTCCGGGCGGTAATCAGTTGCGCCTGGCGGAACAGCTCCGGCACCTGAATGGTGGCGGCCAGCGCAGTGTCCTTGACCAGCGAAATGAAGCTGTTGCCCAGCGGCGGCAGCGCCGTGCGCATCGCTTGCGGCAGGATGGCCCGGCGCAAGGTCTGCGCGCGGGTCATGCCGATGCTCGCAGCGGCTTCCCACTGACCACGTTCGATCGAGCCGATCGCGGCGCGAAGAATTTCGCAGGCGTAAGCGGCCATGTTCAGCGAGAAGCCGATCAGTGCCGCCGGCAGCGGATCAAGCTCGAGACCCAATTGCGGCAAGCCGTAATAGATCACGAACAGTTGCACCAGCAACGGCGTGCCGCGAAAGAACGACACGTAGATGCGTGCCAGCCAGCTGACCGATTTGAAGCGCGACAGGCGCATCAGTGCCAGACCGAAGCCCAGCAGCAGGCCGAAAAACATGCCGCCGAGGCTGAGGACTACCGTGTAATACGCGCCCTTGAGCAGGAAGGGCGCGGAATTCAGGGCGAGTTGGAAAGCTTCTTCCATTATTTAGTGACGTCGGCGTTGAAGTATTTCTTCGACAGCTTTTCCAGCGTGCCGTCGGCGCGCAGTTCGTCGAGGGCCTTGTTCACCGCAGCCAGCAGTTCCGGCTCGCCTTTGCGCAGGGCGATCCCGGATTCCTGACGCGAAAACGCTTCACCGGCAGCCACGGTTTTCGGGACTTTCTTGGCATATTCCAGCGCGGCCAGACGGTCGATCAGGATCGCATCGGTGCGGCCGTTGTTGAGGTCGGCGAATTTGGTCGGATCATCATCGTAGGTGCGTACGTCAGCACCAGGCACGTTGGCGCGAACCCATTGTTCATAGTTGGTGCCCAGGCCGACGCCGACTTTCTTGCCGGACAGGTCAGCGGCAGTCTTGATGTTCAGCGCCGACTCTTTGCTTTTCAGCACGAGGGCCTGGATGCCGGACACGGTGTAGGGTTCGGAGAAGTCATACTTCTTCTTGCGCTCGTCGGAGATGGTCACTTGGTTGACCACCAGATCCAGACGCTTGGATTCCAGTGCGGCGAGGATGCCGTCCCATTTGGTCGGCTGAATCTTCGCCTTCACGCCGAGCTTTTGCGCCAGCGCTTCGGACAGCTCGACTTCGAAGCCGGACAGCTTGCCGTTCTCGTCGACGTAGCTGAACGGTGGGTAAGTGCCTTCCAGGCCGACGTTGAGCACGCCCTTGTCCTTGATCTGTTGCAACTGCTCACCGGCCACGGCCTGGCCGATCAGACCGGCGCCCAGCGCAAGCCCCAGCGAACCGACCAGCAGAGTGCGACGTAGTGCGGAAAAATTCATGACAAGCCCCTGTGTTTTCTTATGGAAGACGCTTAAGGAATGTAGGCACATTCGGGAATTTGACGACAGCGCTATCCTGCCTCAAAGCAGCTTATGCGTCTCGCCCGAAATTCGCCTGCGGCGTGACTATAGGATGTCGGATATAGACTTGAAAATACTCAATATCTGACTGGTTATTCTTTTCCTGCATATGGATCGTTCCCACGCTCTGCGTGTGAATGCCTCAAGGGACGCTCCGCGCTCCAGCTCTGGAAAGGACGCAGAGCGTCCCGGGCTGCGTTCCCGTGCGGAGCGTGGGAACGATCAGTTACAGAAAATCCTTGTAGGCAAACAACGCTGGCGCACCGCCGGTGTGGAGGAAAATGATCGGTCCGTCATCAAAGCGCTGGCGCCCGATGCCATCGAGCAACCCGGCCATGGCCTTGCCGGTATAGACCGGGTCAAGCAACAGACCTTCCTGACCCGCCAGCAGTTTCACCGCTGCCAGGGTTCCGGCGTTCGGCTCACCATAGCGCGGGCCGAAATACTCGTCCCACAGCTCGACTTTGAAACTGGCCGGCAACTCGACACCGAGCAGCTCCGCGGTGCGCTCGGCCAAGCTCTGGACCTTCGGCCGCTGATCTTCTTCGCTGCGCGACACGGTTACGCCAATCACCGGCAGTTGTGGCAGCACTTCGCTCAGTGCGAGGGCCAGACCGCTATGTGTGCCGGCGCTGCCCGAGGCCAGTACGACGGCGGCGAAGTCCAGTCCGGTGTCCTTGATCTGCTCGGCCAGTTCCAGCCCGGCGCGTACGTAACCCAACGCACCGAGCGCATTGGAACCGCCGATCGGCACCAGATAGGGCTTTTTGCCGTTGCTGCGCAGACGCACGGCGAGGGCGGCCAGTTGTTCGTCAGCGTTGTCGAGATTGTCGACCAGCTCGACCTTGGCATCGAACAGGTCCAGCAGCAGGCGATTGCCATTGCCGATGTAATTGCTGTCCTCGGTACCCAGCGGATTTTCCAGCAGTGCCACACAGCCGAGGCCTAGACGGGCGGCCAGCGCAGCCGTCTGGCGAACGTGGTTCGATTGCAGCGCACCGGCGGTGATCAGCGTGTCGGCGCCTTGCGCCAAGGCATCGGCAGCGAGGTATTCGAGCTTGCGCAGCTTGTTGCCACCCATGGCCAGCGGCGTCAGGTCATCACGTTTGATGTACACCTCGCGGCCGAGCCATGTGGACAGACGCTCGAGTTTTTCCAGCGGCGTAGGGTGGCCGAGCAGGTCGAGACGGTTGAAGCGTTCCAGCTGATTCTTGATCATGGGTCCGTACTGGCGGAGGAAGATGAAAGGACTATAGGCAGGCGCTTTTGCAGGGGCAACCGCCAATCGCTTATAGCCAAGTGGACTTACGTCAGCACTATCGGTTCTTAATTTGCCCTCGCGGTCATGCCGTAAAGTGGGCGCCGTTGACGCGGCCAGACAGTCCGGCCGCCCGTGAGGAGTCTCTACCGTGAGCGAGCGTTCCAGTCATTGGCAATTGCACACCATCGTCGGCCAGTTGCGCAGCGCGCGCGATCAGTGGCGGGCACAGAATGGCCGGGCTTCCGGCGAGCAGGGTGGTCGCGAGTTGCCTTCGCGCGCAGCAATGGCGGAGATTCTTGAAGCATTATGCGGCGCGCTGTTTCCGATGCGCCTGGGGCCGGTGGACCTGCGTGAAGAGAGTGAAGATTTTTACGTCGGCCACACCCTCGACGTCGCGCTGAACGCCTTGCTCACGCAGACCCGCCTGGAGCTGCGCTACGTAGCGCGGCACAGTGCGCAGGATGACAGCGAGGTCGAAACCCGCGCGATTCAGATCGTTCAGGATTTTGCCTTGGCTTTGCCTGGCTTGCGCACCTTGCTCGACACCGATGTGCTGGCGGCCTATCACGGTGATCCGGCCGCGCGCAGTGTCGACGAAGTGCTGATTTGCTATCCGGGGATTCTGGCGGTGATTCACCATCGCCTTGCGCATCATTTGTACCGCGCCGGTTTGCCCCTGTTGGCGCGGATCAGCGCGGAAATCGCCCACTCGGCGACCGGTATCGACATTCATCCGGGCGCGCAGATCGGCCGCAGCTTCTTTATCGACCATGGCACGGGCGTGGTGATTGGCGAGACGGCGATCATTGGCGAGCGCGTGCGGATTTATCAGGCCGTGACGCTGGGGGCCAAGCGCTTTCCGGCGGACGAGGACGGCCAGTTGCAGAAAGGCCATCCGCGCCATCCGATCGTTGAGGACGATGTGGTGATTTACGCCGGGGCGACAATTCTCGGACGGATCACCATCGGCAAGGGCTCGACCATCGGCGGCAATGTGTGGCTGACGCGCAGCGTGCCGGCGGGGGCGAATCTGACGCAGGCGAATCTGCAGCATGATGACGGGACGCAGAAATAAGGGCGTGGAATCCTTTTCCCCTCACCCCAGCCCTCCCGAAACGTCGGACCGCCCAAAGGGAGAGGGGGCCGACCGTGTTGTCTTGCTTGATACTTCGACCTGAAATACCGGGTCGATTATGGATTCTGCAATGCATTTTCAGGTTGGCACATATTTCGAGCATCCCCCCGCTCAGTCCCCTCTCCCCCTGGGAGAGGGCTAGGGTGAGGGGCTTTTGATTCTGTAACCGGAGCAATGAACGAATCCCCCGAATCCCGCGTCATACCCCTCCTCGGGCCGCTATAGGAAAACTACCGCCCAGCCCGGCGATTAGTCCTTACCACCCTATCCATGTTTAACTTGAACGTTCATTCAAGTTAAACCGGTGGTTCGCTGCCCGCTCACAACAGGAGGCTTGCCTTTGCTGAGTCCGATCATTTCAGCCATGTTTCAACCCCTCGAGGTGCACGTTTCATGAGTGCATCGTCTACCCCCGCCAGCGGTCTGGTGCGGATGAATCCGCCGGTGTTCTACTTCGCCGCGACGGTCATTCTGCTGTTTGGCCTTGTCGTTATCGCCATGCCCGAGCAGGCCGGCGCCTGGCTGCTGCAAGCGCAGAACTGGGCGGCCAACACGGTCGGCTGGTATTACATGCTCGCGATGACGGTGTATCTGATCTTCGTGGTGGTCACCGCCTTATCGGGCTACGGCAAGATAAAACTCGGTGCCGACCACGACGAGCCCGAATTCAGTTATCTGTCCTGGGCCGGCATGCTGTTCGCCGCCGGGATCAGCATCACGCTGTTTTTCTTCTGCGTATCCGAGCCACTGACGCACATGATCCAGCCGCCGCAAGGCGAGGCGGGTACCGCGGATGCGGCGCGTCAGGCGATGCAGATTCTGTTTCTGCACTGGGGCCTGCACGGCTGGGGCGTGTTCGCCTTCGTCGGCATGGCGCTGGCCTATTTCGCTTACCGTCACAACCTGCCGCTGGCGCTGCGCTCGGCGCTGTATCCGCTGATCGGCAAACGCATCAACGGCCCGATCGGTTACGCGGTCGATGGCTTCGGCATCATCGCCACGGTGTTCGGTCTGGGTGCCGACATGGGCTTTGGCGTGCTGCACCTCAACTCCGGTCTCGACTATCTCTTCGGCATCGCTCACACCCAGTGGATTCAGGTCGGCCTGATCACATTGATGATGGGCGCAGCGATCATCGTTGCTGTTTCCGGTGTGGATAAAGGCGTGCGGGTGATGTCCGACATCAACATGCTGCTGGCCTGCGCGCTGCTGCTGTTCGTGTTGTTCGCCGGGCCGACCCAGCACTTGCTCAACACCCTGATCCAGAACCTTGGCGACTATCTCGGCGCCTTGCCGATGAAGAGCTTCGACCTGTATGCCTACGACAAACCGAGCGACTGGCTCGGCGGCTGGACGGTGTTCTACTGGGCCTGGTGGATTGCCTGGTCGCCTTTCGTGGGCCTGTTCATCGCACGGATTTCCCGTGGCCGCACCATCCGCGAATTCGTCTTCGGCGTGCTGTTGATTCCGCTCGGTTTCACCCTGGCGTGGATGTCGATTTTTGGTAACAGCGCGCTCGATCAAGTGCTCAACCATGGCATGAGCGCGCTGGGCATGTCGGCCATCGACAACCCGTCGATGAGCATTTATCTGTTGCTGGAAACCTATCCGTGGAGCAAAACCGTGATCGCGGTGACGGTGTTCATCAGCTTCGTGTTCTTCGTCACCTCGGCGGACTCCGGCACTGTCGTGCTTTCGACGCTGTCGGCCAAGGGCGGTAACCCGGACGAAGACGGACCGAAATGGCTGCGGGTGTTCTGGGGCGCGATGACTGCGCTGATCACCAGTGCGCTGTTGTTCTCCGGAAGCATCGATGCACTGAAGTCAGCGGTGGTACTCACGTCGTTGCCGTTCTCGCTGATTCTGCTGCTGATGATGTGGGGACTGCACAAGGCGTTCTATCTGGAGTCGCAGAAGCAGATTGCGCAGTTGCATTCGCTGGCGCCGGTTTCCGGTTCGCGGCGTGGCACCGGTGGCTGGCGCCAGCGCCTGAGCCAGGCAGTGCATTTCCCGTCGCGGGACGAGGTGTATCGCTTCATGGACACCACGGTGCGCCCGGCGATAGAAGAAGTCACGGCGGTGTTCGTTGAGAAGGGCTTGAACGTGGTCACCCAACCAGACCCGGCGCATGACAGCGTCAGCCTGGAAATCGGCCATGGCGAGCAGCATCCGTTCATTTATCAAGTACAGATGCGCGGTTACTTCACGCCGTCGTTTGCGCGCGGAGGCATGGGTTCGAAACAACTCAACAACCGCCGCTACTATCGCGCCGAAGTGCATTTGAGCGAGGGCAGTCAGGATTACGATCTGGTCGGCTACACCAAAGAGCAGATCATCAACGACATCCTCGACCAGTACGAACGGCACATGCAGTTCCTGCACCTGGTGCGTTGATCGGCGCCTGAGCGTCGGGTCTGTTCAGGACTCGGCGCTCAGCACCATGAACAACACCATCGCCGCCATCGGCACGCCGAGCACCGCACTGCCCAGCGCAATCTCCGCTCCCACCGATTGGCCGGCATGCACCACCCCCACCGCGCCATTGATCAACGTCAACGCCAGCCACAGCGCGGCGAAGCCGTAGGCCATGGTTTGCCGACTGAAGCCGATGCGCTCACCGATGTAGAGCATCAGCGCGAGCAGGACCAGGCCGAAGAAAATCATGATGGCGGTGTGCATGGCGGGGTCTGTCTGGTGGATGTTTATTGCCTGAAAGAGCGTTATCGCGAGCAGGCTCGCTCCCACAATGGACCTAGGTTGAACATAAATCTATGTACGCAGGAAATCCGGGATCAGGTGCTTTCCCGCTCGATAACCTGGCACTGCAACAGATTCAGCCGCTGTATTTCGTCGCTCGGCAGTATCCCGAGGCTTTCCAGTACGCGGGTTGCGGCGAGCTCGCCGATTTCCAGTGCCGGTGGTTTGATCGTGCTCAGGCTGGGCAGGAGCATTTCAGCGAAGGGGTAGTCGCCGAAGCCGAGCACGGCGCAGTCTTCGGGGATTTTCAGGCCTGCGCGTTGCCCGGCGAGCAGGCCGCCGGCGGCGAGGTTGTCGTTGGCGAAGAAGATTGCGTCGGGGCGTGGTGAAGCGTTCATCAGCGCCTCCATCGCCTGTTTGCCGGCATCGAACGGTGCGCGGTCGGCGTCGGGTGCGAAGACCCACGGATCCAGGCCCGATTTGCGCAGGGTCGCGGCATAGCCGTCGCGGCGTTCCAGTGCGCTGAAATCCCCCGGCGCACTGTTCTGCACGAAGGCGATGCGCTGGTAGCCTTTTTCGAGCAGATGCGTTGCTGCCGTCACCCCCACCTCGAAGTGCGAAAAGCCAATCTGCATCGGCTCGCGATCCGGCTGGTAATCCCAGGTTTCAATCACCGGGATATCCGCTTCGGCGATCATCTTTTCCGTGCCTGCACTGTGAAAGTGACTGGTCAGCACCAGCGCGGCCGGCGACCAGCCGAGAAACGCGCGCACGGCGTTTTCTTCCTGTTCGACATCGAAGTAACTCGACGCCAGCAACAGCTGATAACCGTGGCGGCTGAGGGTGTCGCTGAAGCCTTGCAAAGTATTGGCGAAGATTGGCCCGGAGATGTTCGGGATGACCATACCGACAATTTTTCCGCGCGCTGAAGCCAGACCGCCGGCGACCAGATTCGGCACGTAACCCAACTCGGCCACCACTGCCGCAATGCGCTCGCGGCGCTCGGGCGAAACCTGCTCGGGCTGGTTGAAATAGCGCGATACGGTGATCGCCGAAACGCCAGCTGCGCGCGCGACGGCATCAAGGGTCACACGGCCGGCGCCACGGCGTTTGCGGGGCTTGTCTGCGCTCACGCGTCGCTCCTTGTTAAAAACCAAATTGCATATAAAAGTAATTTTTCAGTATTGGACGCTCTATGGCCGAGTTGCCAATACTGCCGATGTTAGCGCTAACAAGGCGCGTTGTCTGCTACTCGCTCGAGCGAATGCTCAAGACACCGAATCAGGCGCTGTCGTCGCAGAACGGCAGCGGATCAGGGCCAATTTCGAGCGGGCAGAACATGCACAACATTCCTGGGGCGAGACACAAACTGGCGCAGTCGATTCGCGCCGCTGGCTGGTTACTGACAGGGTTGGCGGCGCTGCCGTTGCCCAACGCATTCGCGGCTGACAGCCGCGATCAGGAGCCGACGCTGAAGTCGGTGACCGTTACCGCGACCCGCCGTGAGGAGTCGCTGCAAACAATCCCGGTCGCGGTTTCGGTGATTGACGGCGAGCAGCTTGAGCGCGATAACCGCAACGGCGTGGCGAGCATCGTTCAGCAGGTGCCTTCGTTGAATTTCCGCACCGGCGCCTCGAACAAGGACACCTCGTTATTCGTGCGCGGTGTTGGCACGATTTCCACCTCGCCCGGCGTTGAGCCGACTGTCGCCACCGTCATTGACGGCGTGGTGTATGCGCGTCCCGGTCAGGCCACGCTTGATCTGCTTGATCTTGAGCGCGTCGAGGTGTTGCGCGGCCCCCAGGGCACGCTGTTCGGCAAGAATGCTTCGGCCGGCGTGCTCAACATCACCAGCAAAGCGCCGACTAACCAGACGCATGGTTACGCCGAACAGTCGTACTACAGCGGCAACGAAAGCCGCACGCGTTTCGGCATTGGCGGCAGCCTGATCCCGGACACCCTGAAAGGCTCGATCAGCACGCTGTTCGGCACCTACGATGGCAACGTCGATAACCAGCACAACGGCCAGGAGGTCAACGGTTACAACCATCGCGGCGTGCGCGGCAAACTTGAATTCACGCCGAACGACGACGTCACATTTACTTTGATCGCCGACTACATGCAGTCCCACGACGATGCGCCCAATGGCGTGGTCAGCCAATCCCTGACGCCGGCCTTCAGCAATGCCCTGAGCCCGGTGAATGCCACCAGCCACAACCGCGACATCAACACCGACACCCGCTCTCACATCGAAGACATCAACAAAGGCCTGTCCGGCCAGTTCGACTGGCAACTGGGCGATTACACCCTCACTTCGATCACTGCATGGCGCGGCTGGGACAACACCCAATATCAGGACGGCGATCGTCTCGGCAGCGTGACCGCAACGTTTCCTGGCACGGCGGACGAGGGCGATCTGGCGTTCGACCAGTATTCGCAGGAGCTGCGTCTGGCCTCGCCAAAGGGTGATTTTCTCGAATACGTTGGCGGCCTGTTCTACATGCACGGCAAGGACGACGAGAGCTATCAGCGCACGCTGACGACCACCGTGCGCACTGACCGTGGCGTCGCCGATTACAGCACTACCAGCGACAGTTATGCGCTGTTCGGCGAGAGCACGCTGAACTTCACTTCAGACTTTCGCGGCATCGCCGGCCTGCGCTATACCCACGATGATCTGGAATATGATCATCGTCGCGTTTCCACTTCGCCGACCACGGTCAGCGGCATCCAGCCGGCGACCCGCAGTTCAGGTTCGGTCGATGAAGACGGCTGGTCCGGGCGTCTCGGTGTGCAGTACGACCTGAGCGATACGGTCACCACTTACCTGACTTATTCGCGCGGCTACAAAGGCCCGGCCTACAACGTGTTCTTCAACATGCAGCCGCGCGACACCGAAGCGCTGAAACCGGAAACCTCCAACACATGGGAGGCGGGCATCAAGGCGACCACCTGGAACAATCGCCTGACGACCAACCTGGCGATTTTCCACAGCGACTACGATAACTATCAGGCGAACTTCTTCGACACCGTCGCCGGGCAGGTGGTGACGCGCCTGATCAACGCCGGCAGCGTCAGCACCGAAGGCGTCGAACTCGATTACGCCGTGCAGGCCACCCAGCAACTGAAGTTTTCCGGTGCGCTGGCCTATACCCGCGCACGCATCGACGAATTCGCCTGCCCGGCCGGTGCGGCGGCGTCGTGCAACGTCAACGGCAAACCGCTGCCCTTCAGCCCGGACTGGAAAAGTTACGTGCGCGCCGATTACGCCATCCCGTTGGATAACGGTCTGGACATCGAACTGGGCACCGATTACAGCTGGCAAAGCGAAGTGCAGTACGACATCAGCCAGAACCCCGATACCAAACAGGGCGCCTATGGGCTGTGGAACGCCAGCGTCGCACTGGCCGATTACAGCAACGGCTGGCGTGTTGCGGTGCTCGGTAAGAACCTCGCCGACAAGTCGTACTCGCCGTTGCTCGCCAGTGGCGGCAGCTACATCTACCGCGCGGTGCCTCGGGACGACGAGCGCTATTTTGGCGTGCAACTGCGCAAGGATTTCTGAGATGAGCAGACAGATGAAACTCGGCGCGTTTCTCATGGCCACCGGGCATCATGTAGCCGCTTGGCGGCATGCCGATGTGCCGGCGAATGCCGGGCTGGATTTCGCCCATTACAAGCGGCTGGCGCAGATTGCCGAAGCGGCGAAATTCGATGCGCTGTTCGTCGCCGACAGCGTCGCCGCGCCGACCCACGACGTCGCCAGTCGCATGGCGCGCTCCGATCATTTCGAACCGCTGACCTTGCTCTCGGCCCTCAGTGCAGTGACCGAGCACATCGGCCTGATCGCCACGGCGACCACCAGTTACAACGAGCCGTACCACGTCGCGCGCAAATTCGCTTCGCTGGATCATTTGTCCGGCGGGCGAGCGGGGTGGAATCTGGTGACCTCGGACAACGCCGCCGAAGCGCTGAATTTCGGTCGCGACGAACATATCGGCCATGCTGAACGCTACAGCCGCGCGTGCGAATTTCATCAAGTGGTCACCGGCCTGTGGGACAGTTGGGAGGACGACGCCTTTGTGCGAGACAAGGCTAGCGGCGCGTATTACCAGCCGGAAAAATTGCACGTGCTGGATCATGTCGGCGAACACTTTCGGGTCAAAGGACCGCTGAACGTCGCCCGTTCGCCGCAGGGGCAACCGGTGATTATCCAGGCCGGTTCGTCCGAAACCGGACGTGAGTTGGCCGCGCAGACGGCTGAAGTGGTGTTCACCGCACAGACTTCTCTGGCCAACGCGAAGGCGTTCTACGCCGACCTCAAGGGGCGCTTGCTTCGGTACGGTCGCAGCGCCGATTCGCTGAAAATAATGCCTGGCGTTTTCGTCGTGGTCGGCCGTACCGAAGCCGAAGCGCAGGAAAAGTGTGAAGCGTTTCAGCAATTGGTCGAACCCGAGGTGGGCGTGGCCTTGCTTGGGCGTATGCTGGGCAACTTCGATTTGTCGAAGTATCCGCTGGACGGGCCATTACCGAAGTTACCACTGACGCAAAGCGGTCAGCAGAGCCGGCAGACATTACTGACCGAGCTGGCGGGGCGCGAGCAACTGAGCCTTGCTGAACTGGGTCGTAAAATTGCCGGCGGGCGTGGGCATTACAGTCTGGTCGGGACGCCCGGGCAGATCGCTGATCAGTTGCAGGAGTGGTTCGTACAAGGCGCGGCGGACGGTTTCAACCTGCTGGTGCCGCACCTGCCTGGCGGGCTGGAGGACTTCGCCAACGGCGTGGTTCCGGAACTGCAGCGGCGTGGACTGTTCAGAACGGAGTATGAAGGCCGGACGTTGCGCCAGAACCTCGGTCTGGCGCGACCGAAAAACAGATTTGCGTGACCGCTTCGCGGTCAATCGCCAGCAGGCTGGCTCCCACACTGGATGGCAGCCTGCTCGAAGGGATTGGTTTTCCAGCAGCAATGCGGTCCCTGTGGGAGCCAGCCTGCTGGCGATAAGGTCGGCACGACCTTGCAGAATTCAGACAAGACAGATAAGAGAGCATTCGATGACCTACACCGCTGCCGAAAACCGCTACGACTCCATCCCTTACCGCCGCGTCGGGCGCAGCGGTCTGGTACTGCCGGCGCTGTCGCTGGGCCTGTGGCACAACTTCGGCGACAGCACGCCGATCGACACCCAGCGGGCCCTGCTGCGTACTGCGTTCGATCTGGGCATCAACCACTTCGATCTCGCCAACAACTACGGCCCGCCGTACGGCAGTGCCGAGATCAATTTCGGTCGTCTGCTGCGTGAAGACTTTCAGCGGTACCGCGATGAGCTGATCATCTCCAGCAAGGCCGGTTGGGACATGTGGCCCGGCCCGTACGGGCAGGGCGGCGGTTCGCGCAAATACGTGCTGGCCAGCCTCGACCAGAGCCTGCAACGCCTGGGGCTGGAATATGTCGATATCTTCTATTCGCACCGCTTCGACCCGGACACCCCACTGGAAGAAACCGCCAGCGCTCTCGCCACGGCTGTGCAGCAGGGCAAGGCTTTGTACATCGGCATCTCGTCGTACTCCGGGGTGAAAACCCGCGAAATGGCCGAACTGTTGAGAGAGTGGAAAGTACCGCTGCTGATCCACCAACCGGCGTACAACCTGCTCAATCGCTGGGTGGAAAAGGATCTGCTCGACACCACCGAAGAACTCGGCACCGGCGTGATTGCCTTCACCCCGCTGGCGCAAGGTCTGCTCACCGACAAATACCTCAACGGCGTACCGGCGGATGCGCGGGTTAACCGTCCGGGCGGCGGCTCGTTGCAGGCTTCGCACCTGTCCGAGGCCAACATTGCTCACGTCCGGGCGTTGAACGAGATCGCCAAACGTCGCGGGCAGAGCCTGGCGCAACTGGCGCTGGCGTGGACGCTGCGTGATCCACGGGTGACCTCGGCACTGATCGGCGCGAGCCGGCCGGAGCAGATCATCGAGAACGTCGGCGCGTTGAAGAATCTGAATTTCAGCGCTGAGGAGCTGGCGGAGATTGACCGGTTCGCCCAGGAGGGCGGGATCAATCTGTGGGAGAAGCCTTCGACGGCGGAGTGATGAAGATTGGGTTGGGTCAGCAAGATCCAACCCCCTCACCCCAGCCCTCTCCCCCCGGGGGGCGAGGGGGAAAGGGAGCCGATCTTCATGATTTCAATACTTGAATTCAACCCGACATTTCAGGCCGGTGTAGCTCGTACAAACACCTCGGTCAGTCCCCTCTCCCCCCGGGGGGCGAGGGGGAAAGGGAGCCGATCTTCATGATTTTCAATACTTGAATTCAACCCGACATTTCCGGCCGGTGTAGCTCGTACAAACACCTCGGTCAGTCCCCTCTCCCTCCGGGAGAGGGTTAGGGTGAGGGGCTTTTGCTGTTCAGGGCTCAGCGAAAGAAAGGCACATCCCCCAACACCGTCGCCCGCTGCATCACCCGTCGCGCCGGGCGGTAATCGTCTACCGCGTAATGCTGGGTCACGCGGTTGTCCCAGAACGCAATATCGTCCTTCTGCCAACGCCAGCGAATGGTGAACTCCGGCCGCGTTGCGTGGGCGAACAGAAACTTCAGAATCGCTTCGCTCTCGGTCTCCGCCAGTTCATTGATCTTCGAGGTGAAGCCCTCATTGACGAATAATGAGCGCCGGCCGCTGACCGGATGCGTACGAATCACCGGGTGCGACAGCGGCGGATTCTTGCGTCGCGCTTCTTCCCACTGTGCCAGCGCCTCGGGCGTGTTGCCGTAGCGTTCCCGCGGAAACGAACGGGTGAAATCGTGAGTCGCGGTCAGCCCTTCAAGCAAGCCTTTCATTGGCGTCGACAGCGCCTCATATGCAGCAATGCCGCTGGCCCACAAGGTGTCGCCACCGAACTCCGGCAGCAACTTGGCGCTGAGCACCGCGCCCATCGCCGGGGTCGGCAGGAAGGTCACGTCGGTGTGCCAGATGGCGTTGTCGCGTACATCGGTGACAGCGGTATCGAGGATCAGAACTTCGGGCTGTTCGGGCACGTTCGGGTAGATCGGATGAATGTGCAGGTCGCCGAAATACGCGGCGAAGCGCGCCTGTTGCGGCGGCTCGATTGGCTGGTTGCGAAAGAACAGCACTTGATACTTGAGCAGCGCCTGCTCGATGGCATCGCGATGTTCCAGGCTCAGTGGCTGGCTGATGTCGACGCCACTGATCTGTGCGCCGAGGGCCAAGCTTAACGGGGTGATGGTGAGGCTGCTCATGGTCGTACTCTTCAAATTCGGGGTTCAAGCTTTGGTAGGCCTTCGCCTGCTCGCGATTGCAGGCTGGCAGTCAACGCTGTGGTGAATGACACACCACAACCGCGAGCAGGCGAAGGCCAACAGGGGATTCGCAGAAAACTTGTCAGTGCGCCTGGCCATGCCATGGCACCAGCTTGCGCTGCAGGGCGCGCAGGCCCATTTCCATGGCGAAGGCGATCAGGGCGATGACCAGAATCCCCAGCACCACCACATCGGTGACCAGAAACTGCGCGGCCGATTGCACCATGAAGCCCAGGCCACTGGTCGCCGCGATCAATTCAGCGGCGACCAGGGTCGACCAGCCGACACCCAAACCAATGCGCACCCCAGTGAGAATGTCCGGCAGGGCGCTGGGTAAAATCACATGGCGAATCAGTTGTGCACGGGTCGCCCCCAGAGACTGCGCAGCGCGCAATTTCGCCGGATCAACCGTGCGTACGCCGGTCGCAGTGGCGATGGCAATCGGCGCAAAAATCGCCAGGTAGATCAGCAGCACTTTCGACAACTCGCCGATGCCACACCAGATCACGATCAGCGGCAGATAAGCCAGCGGCGGAATCGGCCGGTAGAACTCGATCAGCGGGTCGAGCACGCCGCGGGCGATGCGATTGGCGCCGATGGCGATGCCCACCGGCACGGCGGTCAGAATGCCAAAGCCGAGGCCCAGACCGATGCGGCTCAGGCTCGCGCCCAGGTGCTGCCACAGGGTCGAATCCATGTAGCCAGTGGTCGCCAGCAACCAGCCTTTTTGCAACACCGCAGACGGTGGTGGCAGGAACAGCGGTTCGATCAATCCAGTGGCCGTCACCGCCCACCAGATCGCCAGCAACGCGAACAACGTCAGCAGACTGATCCAGCGTGTACTCAGGCTGCGGCGCACCGGGGTGACCACCGAGGATGTTTTCACCGCCGCCGCGGAAACGTCGTAACTGCTCATGCGCGCTCCTGCCGTTGCCCGGCGCTGCGTTGCGAGAACACTTTGCTCAGCACGTGTTCGCGGGTTTCGATAAAGCGCGGATCGGATTTGATCGCGCGGGCCGACTCGCCAGCGGCATAACGCTGACCAAAATCCAGGTGCAGGCGCTCAACGATCTGCCCCGGATTCGGTGCCAGCAGAATCAGGTCGGTGGCGAGGAACACTGCTTCTTCAATGTCATGGGTAATCAGGAAAACCGGCTTGGCTGTGCGCTGCCAGACTTGCAGCAACAGCTCTTGCATCTGCTCGCGAGTGAACGCGTCGAGGGCGCCGAAAGGCTCGTCCATCAGCAACACGCGCGGGTCAGCGGCAAGCGCGCGGGCGAGGCCGACACGTTGTTTCTGGCCGCCGGACAGTTGCCAGATACGGCGGCTCTCAAACCCCGAGAGATCCACCAGCGCGAGCATTTCACGGGCGATTTTTTCGCGTTTGTCTCTGGCGACATTGGCCAGTTCCAGTCCGAACGCAACGTTGGCCAGCACGTCCTGCCATGGCAGCAAGGCGTCGTCCTGAAACACCACACCACGCTCGGCGCTCGGGCCTTTGACCGGCACACCGTCAAGGGTGATGCGCCCGGCATTCGGTTCGACGAAACCGGCAATCAGGTTCAACAGCGAAGTCTTGCCACTGCCGGACGGGCCGAGGGCGACCAGCAACTGCTGCGGCCCGAGGGTCAGAGAAATATCCGCCAGCACCGGCTCAGGGCTGCCCGGGTACTGTGCGCTGATGCGCTCCAGCTGTAGCAAGGCCATCGCTGTCTACTCCCGATCAGTTGGTGATGTATTTGGCGCTGACGTACGGCGCGTAGTCCGGCAGCACAGCTTCGACCTTGCCTTGCTCCTTGAGGAACGCGGCGGTGTCGGTGATGGCTTTGGTGGTCGGCGCGCCGAGGTCACTGACCTGATCTGCCGCCAGCGGGTAGACGTTGCCTTGCAGCAACAATGGAATGTCGCTGGCCTTGGCGCCCGACAGCTTGACTAGCTTGTCGACGTTGGACTGATTCGCCAGCCAGGCTTGCGGATCCTTGCGGTAGTCGGCGTAGGCGTCGAGGGTGACCTTGGCGAATGCGGTGACGATGTCCGGATGCTTCTCGGCGAAGTCTTTGCGCACGATCCACGCATCGAAAGTCGGCGCGCCAAATTTGGCCAGCTCGCCGGAGGTGATCAGCACTTTGCCGTTCTCCTTGGCCACGCCGAGTGCCGGATCCCAGACGTAGGTGGCGTCGATGTCACCACGTTTCCAGGCGGCGATGATCGCGGGCGGGGCGAGGTTGAGCACGGTGACTTTCGACGGGTCGATGTTCCAATGCTTCAACGCAGCGAGCAGGCTGTAGTGCCCGGTGGAAACGAACGGCACGGCGATTTTCTTGCCGATCAGATCCTGCGGCGTCTTGATGCCGGAGCCATCGCGCGCAACCAGTGCTTCGGCGGCGCCGATCTGCGTGGCGATGAGGAATGTTTGCACCGGGACTTTGCGGGTGATCGCGGCGGTCAACGGACTCGAACCGAGGTAACCGATCTGCACGTCGCCGGAGGCGATGGCGGCGATGATGTCGGCGCCGTTGTCGAACTTGCGCCAGGCGATATCGGCTTTGGTGGCTTTTTCGTAAGCGCCGTCGGCCTGGGCAACTTTTGCCGGGTCAACGGTGGTCTGGTAGGCGACGGTGAGATCGGCAGCCTGCGCCAGAAAGCTTGCGGCAGCCAGAGTGGCAGCGGCGAGCAGGCGAAGCGGGACATTCAGTTTCATTGAAGAGCTCCATATCAGGCGACCGAGCGTCGGCGTGGATGGAGACTAAATGATCTAAGAATCTTGAAATAAATAACTTTTTCGAATGAGCTTATGAGCGGAAAAATCTAAGCGCGAGGAGGTTGTGGGCGGTTCGGATTTATTCGTTCGACGTTAGATCTTTGCCCCCTCACCCCAGCCCTCTCCCCCAGGGGGGCGAGGGGGAAAGGGAGCCGATCTTCATGTTTTTCAAGTCTTGGGTTCGGCGCGGTATTGCAGGTTTACGTACGTCGCACCAACACCGCGGTCAGTCCCCTCTCCCCCAGGGGGCGAGGGGGAAAGGGAGCCGATCGTCATGTTTTTCAAGTCTTGAGTTCGGCGCGGTATCGCAGGTTTACGTACATCGCACCAACACCGCGGTCAGTCCCCTCTCCCCCAGGGGGGCGAGGGGGAAAGGGAGCCGATCTTCATGTTTTTCAAGTCTTGAGTTCGGCGCGGTATTGCAGGTTTACGTACGTCGCACCAACACCGCGGTCAGTCCCCTCTCCCTCCGGGAGAGGGTTAGGGTGAGGGGCTCTTCAAGGGGCTCTTCAGTTGCTGATTGCGAGGATGCTTGCCTGATACGAACCGACAAACACATCAAAATCCCCCACCTCGTTCTGCTCCAGCTCTGCCTGGTGCGCCAGTGATGAGCGCGCCACCTCCTCGAACTTCGCCTGCTCATCCGCCGCCAAAGGCTCGCTACGGAAAAACTCCGCATGGGCCTGGCTCTGACGCAGCGAGAAGTGCGCAAAGCTTTCCTTGTGCTCGGCCATCGCCGCCAGGACCTGCGCGGACGGCGTCAGGGACGGATCGCTGACCTTGGCCAGTTGCGCATCCAGCGCCTTGCTGTGCGCATCGCCGCCGTGGCTCTGATCGAGCAGCGCAGCCAGCGGAGCGATTTGCTCGAGCAGTTCGGCAGCCCAGGTCTTCATCTCGACCGCTTGGCCGTCGCGCTGCAATTGCAGGCCCGGACGCCGACCTTCCTTGACCACACTGAGGAAGTTCGAGGTCGCGTTACTGCACGAAGTGTTGGTTAGCAGCGGGCTGTCGTTCAACGCGCAGTACAGCAGGAACGCGTCGAGGAAGCGCGACTCGGTCAGGTCGATGCCCATCGGCAGGAACGGGTTGATGTCCAGGCAACGCACTTCGACGTATTGAATGCCGCGTGCCATCAAGGCCTGGATCGGCCGCTCGCCGGTATAAGTCACGCGTTTCGGGCGGATGTTCGAGTAGTACTCGTTTTCAATCTGCAGGATGTTGGTGTTGAGCTGCACCCACTCGCCATCCTTGTGCGTGCCGACTTCAACGTATGGCGCGTACGGCGTGGCCACGGCTTTGCGCAGGCTGTCGGTGTAGCTCGCCAGATCGTTGTAGCACGGCGTCAGACCGGCCTGGGCGTTGCTCTGGTAACCGAGGTCGCTCATGCGCAGGCTGGTCGCGTACGGCAGGTACAAGGTGTCCGGATCGAGCTGTTCGAGCTGATGCGAACGACCGCGCAGAAAACCCGCATCCAGCGCCGGCGAGGCACCGAACAGGTACATCAGCAGCCAGCTGTAGCGACGGAAGTTACGAATCAGCGCAATGTACGACACCGACTGGAAATCGCGGTCGGTGCCGACGAAGCCCTCGGTTTCACGCAGCAGCGGCCAGAGCTGTTCGGGCAGCGAGAAGTTGTAGTGAATCCCGGCGATGCATTGCATGGTCTTGCCGTAACGCAGGGCCAGGCCCTTGCGGTAGACGTACTTGAGCTGACCGATGTTGGAGGTGCCGTAATAGGCGATCGGGATATCTTCCTCGGCCGGCAACGGGCACGGCATCGACGGGCTCCACAGGTACTCGTCGCCGAGTTTGCTGTAGGCGAAGCGATGAATCTTGTCCAGGCTCGCCAGGGTATCGGCCGGGTCGGGCAGGGCGGGCGTGATGAATTCCAGCAGCGACTCGGAGTAGTCGGTGGTGATCTGTTCGTTGGTCAGCGCGGAACCCAAGGCTTCGGGGTGCGGCGTTTGCGCCAGGCGACCTTCGCTGGTCACGCGCAGGCATTCACGTTCGATACCGTGCAGGCACTGCTCGAGCAGAGAGAGGTTAGCGCGCTCGCCGAGCAGAGCCAGGCGGCGGTTGAGAAGTTCGCTCAATTTGGATTCCTTCACGCGTCAGTCGCCCCAATATGGGGGTGGGCAGGACGGTCTACAAGGGTGAAGTTGAAACTGGCGTTATCGCCTGGTTTAGTAGCGGCAGGCCATTTGCCGGTCAGTCAGGAACTGCACAATCCTTGTGGGATCGCCGCACCGTCGCTCCCACCGGGGGC
The DNA here is from genome assembly GCF_900105485.1 of Pseudomonas granadensis. GTDB lineage: Bacteria > Pseudomonadota > Gammaproteobacteria > Pseudomonadales > Pseudomonadaceae > Aquipseudomonas > Aquipseudomonas granadensis. The sequence goes on from NZ_LT629778.1 coordinate 5,888,985, forward strand.
GTTGCGCCGAAATTAACTCAAAATGATGGCCAACATCTACAGGACAGCGAAGGTGCCTTGCGCTTTTGCGACCAGTTTGTCGCCCTGCATCACCTCGGCCTCGACCACCAGCGTGCGCCGGCCCGGGTGGATCACCCGCGCCGTGCACACTACCTCGCCCTCGGAAACGGCGCGGATGTAGTTGATCTTGCATTCGATGGTCGCGCTCTGCTGATCGAAACCGTGGCTGCTGGAACAGGCCAGCCCCATGGCAATGTCGACCAGGCTGAACAGCGCGCCGCCGTGCAGTTTGCCGCCGCGATTGCGCAGCTGCGGCTGCAGCACCAGGGCGACTTGCGCCACCCCGGTTTCCAGGCTGTGCAGGCGGCAGCCCAACAGCTTGAAAAACGCGCTCTCGACGAGCCCGTCCGGCAGCTCCATCAGCGTTTCTTCAACTGCTTGGCGTTGGCGAACAGCGAGGCCATCGCATTGTTCGCCGGCGCTGCAGTGACGGTTTCCTTGCGTGGCGCGTTGTTCGACGGCTGGCGTTGCGCCGAGCCCGGACGCGAGCCACGGGCGCCGTCGATTTTCTCGCCTGGCGTGTCGCCCATGCGCATCGACAGGCCGACGCGTTTGCGCGGGATGTCGACTTCCATGACCTTCACCTTGACCACGTCACCGGCCTTCACCGCTTCGCGCGGATCCTTGATGAATTTTTCCGACAGCGCCGAAATATGCACCAGACCATCCTGGTGCACACCGATGTCAACGAATGCGCCGAACGCGGTCACGTTGGTCACCACGCCTTCGAGGATCATGCCCAGTTGCAGGTCCTTGAGATCTTCGACGCCTTCCTGGAATTCGGCGGTCTTGAATTCTGGACGCGGATCGCGGCCGGGTTTTTCCAGTTCCTGAAGGATGTCGGTCACGGTGGGCAGACCGAAAGTTTCGTCGGTGAATTTCTTCGGATCGAGACGCTTGAGGAACGCGGCATCGCCGATCAGCGAGCGAATGTCACGGTCGGTTTCGGCGGCGATACGCTGTACCAGCGGATACGCTTCCGGGTGCACCGCGGACGAATCCAGCGGATTGTCACCGTTCATCACGCGCAGGAAGCCGGCGGCCTGTTCGAAGGTCTTTTCGCCCAGACGCGCGACTTTCTTCAGCGCCGCACGGGTCTTGAACGCACCGTGTTCGTCGCGGTGCGCGACGATGTTTTGCGCCAGTGTCGCGTTGAGGCCGGAGATGCGCGCCAGCAGCGCCACCGACGCGGTGTTGACGTCAACGCCGACGGCGTTCACGCAATCCTCGACCACTGCGTCCAGACCCCGCGCCAGTTTCAGCTGCGAGACATCGTGCTGGTACTGGCCGACACCGATGGATTTCGGATCGATCTTCACCAGCTCCGCCAGCGGATCCTGCAAGCGACGAGCAATCGACACCGCGCCACGGATAGACACGTCGAGATCGGGGAACTCCTTGGCCGCCAGTTCCGATGCCGAGTACACCGATGCGCCCGCTTCGGACACCATGACCTTGGTCATCTTCATCGCTGGATATTTCTTGATCAGCTCGATCGCCAGCTTGTCAGTCTCGCGGCTGGCGGTGCCGTTGCCGATGGCGATCAGGTCCACCGAATGCTTGGCGCACAGCGCGGCCAGAATGGCGATGGTCTGGTCCCATTTGTTGTGCGGCACGTGCGGGTAAACCGTGGCGTGATCAAGCAGCTTGCCGGTCGAATCGACTACGGCCACTTTGCAACCGGTACGCAGGCCCGGGTCGAGGCCCAGGGTCGCGCGCGGGCCGGCCGGTGCGGCCAACAGCAAGTCATGCAGGTTGTGCGCAAACACGTTGATCGCTTCGGTTTCGGCGCCATCGCGCAGCTCGCCGAGCAGGTCGGTTTCCAGATGGGTGTAGAGCTTGACCTTCCAGGTCCAGCGCACCACTTCGCCGAGCCATTTGTCCGCCGCGCGGTTCTGGTTCTGGATGCCGAATTGCTGGGCGATCATGCCTTCGCACGGGTGCATGGTGCCCGGCAGTTCGTCGCCGACTTTCAACGCGGAGCTGAGGATGCCTTCGTTGCGGCCACGGAAAATCGCCAGCGCGCGGTGCGACGGCATGCTTTTCAGCGGTTCGTCGTGTTCAAAGTAATCGCGGAACTTGGCGCCTTCCTCTTCCTTGCCGGCGATTACGCGGGCACTGAGGGTGGCTTCCTGTTTCAGGTAGTTACGCAATTTTTCCAGCAGGCTGGCATCCTCGGCGAAGCGCTCCATGAGGATGTACTTGGCGCCTTCCAGCGCAGCCTTGACGTCCGCCACGCCTTTTTCAGCATCAACGAAGCGCGCGGCTTCGGCTTCCGGGGCCAGAGTCGGATCGTTGAACAGGCCGTCGGCCAGCTCGCCGAGGCCGGCTTCGAGGGCGATCTGGCCCTTGGTGCGGCGCTTCTGCTTGTACGGCAGGTACAAGTCTTCGAGGCGGGTCTTGGTGTCGGCGAGCTTGATGTCGCGCTCAAGGGCCGGGGTGAGTTTGCCTTGCTCTTCGATGCTGGCGAGGATGCTGATGCGCCGTTCGTCGAGTTCTCGCAGGTAGCGCAGGCGCTCTTCCAGATGACGCAACTGGGTGTCATCGAGGCTGCCGGTGACTTCTTTCCGGTAACGGGCGATGAAGGGAACGGTAGAGCCTTCATCGAGTAGCGCGACGGCCGCTTCGACCTGTTGTGGGCGTACACCGAGTTCCTCGGCAATGCGGCTGTTGATGCTGTCCATAAAACCACCTGACATAGTGTGAAAGCAGACTCGCGGGCACGGAAATAAAGGCCCGGAGTCTGGTTGAGCGGCTAGAGAATTGCCGCTGCCTGGATCAAGAGGCAGCCCATTGACCCGTGAAATCGAACGATTACTGCGCGGGGCGGGGAAAAAAGCCTGCCACCTGCGGTAACGATTCAGACGTTGCCTGGCACAAAACGCCGCGCATTATAACCAGCGTTCTGTCGTTCGGGGGCGTTGCAGTCTGTAGGCATAAACCCCGGTTTTCTGGCAGTGAAGGAAAAATCTGCTAACAATGCACACGGTGCGTATAACGGCAGCTACGCCATAATGCGCGCCGAGCTAAAAGGAGCATCCAATGAGCAGCACTGCACAAACTGCTGAAGGCGAAAAAATTCTCATCGTTGACGACGATCCGGGGCTGAGCAGCCTGCTGGAACGTTTTTTCGTCAGCAAGGGCTACCGTGCCCGGACCGTACCGAACACCGAGCAGATGGATCGTCTGCTGTCGCGTGAAGTGTTCAATCTGGTCGTGCTCGACCTGATGCTGCCGGGCGAAGATGGCCTGACCGCCTGCCGCCGTCTGCGTGGCGCAAACAATCAGATCCCGATCATCATGCTCACCGCCAAAGGCGACGAGCTGAGCCGCATCAAAGGCCTGGAACTGGGCGCCGACGACTACCTGGCCAAGCCGTTCAACCCGGACGAGCTGATGGCCCGGGTCAAAGCCGTGCTGCGTCGCCAGGCTGCCCCGGTACCGGGCGCGCCGGGCAGCGAAGACGAAAACGTCACCTTTGGTGATTACGTGTTGTCGCTGGCGACCCGCGAACTCAAGCGCGGTGACGAAGTGCACATGCTCACCACCGGTGAATTCGCAGTGCTCAAGGCGCTGGTGATGAACGCCCGTCAGCCACTGACCCGCGACAAGCTGATGAACCTGGCCCGTGGCCGCGAATGGGATGCCCTCGAGCGTTCCATCGACGTGCAGATCTCGCGTCTGCGCCGGATGATCGAACCTGATCCGTCCAAGCCGCGCTACATCCAGACTGTCTGGGGCGTTGGTTACGTGTTCGTACCGGATGGCACCGCCAGCAAGTGATCGGTGATTTGTAGGAGCGGGTCTGCAGGGCTGGTCGAGAGGTCACGTCCGCAGACTCGCAATCCGCAATATGCGAGCATTGCTCGCTCCTGCAAGTGTGTAGCGGTTAAAGATGAAAACCCCCGTCTGGTTCCCCCAAAGTTTTTTCTCCCGCACCCTCTGGCTGGTGCTCATCGTCGTGCTGTTTTCCAAGGCGCTGACCCTGGTTTATCTGTTGATGAACGAGGACGTGCTGGTGGATCGCCAATACAGCCACGGCGTCGCCCTGACGCTGCGTGCCTATTGGGCGGCCGATGAAGAAAACCGCGCGAAAATCGCGGATGCCGCGACCCTGATCCGCGTGGTCGGCGCCGGTGTGCCGGAAGGCGAACAGCATTGGCCGTACAGCGAAATCTACCAGCGGCAGATGCAGGCAGAACTGGGCGCCGATACCGAGGTGCGCTTGCGCATGCATTCGCCGCCAGCGTTGTGGGTGCGCGCGCCAAGCCTGGGCGATGGCTGGCTGAAGGTGCCGTTGTACCCGCACCCTCTGCGTGGCCAGAAAATCTGGAACGTGCTCGGCTGGTTCCTTGCCATCGGTTTGCTGTCGACGGCCTCGGCATGGATTTTCGTCAGCCAGCTCAACCAGCCTTTGAAACGTTTGGTGTATGCCGCACGCCAACTCGGTCAGGGCCGCAGCGTGCGCCTGCCGATCAGCGACACGCCGAGTGAGATGACCGAGGTTTATCGCGCCTTCAATCAGATGGCCGAAGACGTCGAACAGGCCGGACGCGAGCGTGAACTGATGCTGGCCGGCGTGTCTCATGACTTGCGCACACCGTTGACCCGCTTGCGGCTGTCGCTGGAATTGATGGGCGACCGCAACGATCTGACCGATGACATGGTCCGCGATATCGAAGACATGGACGCCATTCTCGACCAGTTCCTCGCGTTCATTCGCGACGGTCGCGACGAGTCGGTGGAAGAGGTAGATCTCAGCGATCTGGTGCGTGAAGTTGCGGCGCCGTACAACCAGAACGAGGAGAAGGTGCGCTTGCGCCTGGAGCCGATCCAGCCGTTTCCGCTACGTCGGGTATCGATGAAACGCCTGCTCAACAATCTGATCGGCAATGCCTTGAACCATGCCGGCGGTCACGTCGAAGTGGCGGCTTACGTGTCCGGAGACGTCAGCGCGCCATACGTAGTACTGAGCGTGATGGACCGCGGCGCCGGGATTGATCCGTCGGAGCTGGAGGCGATCTTCAATCCGTTCACCCGTGGCGACCGTGCACGGGGCGGCAAGGGCACCGGGTTGGGCCTGGCGATCGTCAAACGGATTGCTTCGATGCATGGCGGCAACGTCGAACTGCGCAATCGGTCCGGAGGTGGACTGGAGGCGCGGGTGAGATTGCCGTTGGGATTGATGTTGCCGCGGGATGCCGTATAGAAGCAGCTGCAAGTTTCAAGCTGCAAGCGGCAAGCAAGAGCGACTTGACTTGTCGCTTGGGGCTTGCCGCTTGAGGCTGGCTTTAGCCTTTGCCTTTGGTCCGGGTCATATTTGGCCCGCCATTTTTCTCCAGATGCTCGATGATGATCCCCGCCACGTTCTTGCCGGTGGTGGTCTCGATCCCTTCCAGACCCGGCGACGAATTCACCTCCATCACCAGCGGCCCATGGTTGGAGCGCAGGATATCCACACCCGCCACCGCCAGACCCATGACCTTGGCTGCACGCAATGCAGTCATGCGTTCTTCCGGGGTGATCTTGATCAGGCTGGCGCTGCCGCCACGGTGCAGATTGGAACGGAATTCACCCGGTTTGGCCTGGCGCTTCATTGCCGCAATCACCTTGTCGCCGACCACGAAACAGCGGATGTCCGCGCCGCCCGCTTCCTTGATGTATTCCTGCACCATGATGTTCTGCTTCAGGCCCATGAACGCCTCGATCACCGACTCGGCAGCGGTCGCGGTTTCACACAGCACCACACCAATGCCCTGAGTACCTTCCAGCACTTTGATCACCAGGGGCGCGCCGTTGACCATGTCAATCAAGTCGGGAATGTCATCTGGCGAGTGCGCAAAACCGGTCACCGGCAAACCGATACCGCGGCGCGACAGCAGTTGCAGCGAACGCAGTTTATCCCGCGAGCGGGCGATGGCCACCGATTCGTTGAGCGGGAATACCCCCATCATTTCGAACTGGCGCAACACCGCGCAGCCGTAGAAAGTCACCGAGGCGCCGATCCGCGGGATCACCGCATCGAAGCCTTCCAGCGGTTTGCCGCGATAGTGGATCTGCGGCTTGTGGCTGGCGATGTTCATATAGGCGCGCAAGGTGTCGATCACCACCATTTCATGCCCGCGCTCGGTTCCGGCTTCGACCAGACGGCGGGTGGAATACAGACGCGGATTACGCGACAGCACAGCGATCTTCATGCAACACCTGTGGAAAAGGTAGATACCGGGAACACCGGCTTGTCTTGTACATATTTGATGCCCGGATTGACCACCAGGTGGCCATCGATCAGGGCTTTGGAACCGAGCAACAGGCGATAGCGCATGGACTTGCGACAGGCGAGGGTGAACTCGACCCGCCACACTCGATCGCCCAGGGCCAGGGTGGTGCTGATCACGTAGCGCACCTGCGCATGGCCGTTGGAGCTTTTGATGGTCTTGCGCGTCACCAGCGGCGCTTCGCAGCGGCGATGACGCAACTGCACCACCGTGCCGAGGTGCGCGGTGAAGCGCACCCATTTCTCGCCGTCACGTTCGAACGGCTCGATGTCGGTGGCATGCAGGCTGGAGGTGCTGGCGCCGGTGTCGATTTTCGCCCGCAGGCCGGCGACTCCCAGATCCGGGAGCGCCACCCACTCGCGCAGACCGACAACGGTCAAATGATCAAATGTCTTCAAAGAATGAAACCAACGATTAACGCGTCCAGGCTTCAGGTGTGACCTGGGCCAACGCTTTGAATGCAGGCCTGGCGAACCAGTAGCCCTGCATCAGAAATATTCCACAGTCCGCCAGGAAATCCCGTTCACCGGCGCTCTCGATACCTTCGGCGATGACTGTAACGTTCAACTCCGCACAGATTGTGACAATCCCCCGAACGATCGCCTGACGAACACGGTCGCGATCGACATCGCGGATCAGCGCCATGTCGAGTTTGATCAGGTCCGGTTGGAAATCCGCCAGCAGATTGAGCCCCGAATACCCGGCACCGAAATCGTCGATGGCGGTCTTGAAGCCGAATTCGCGGTATTCACGCAGAATATTGGTCAAATGGCGATAGTTATCTACGTGCTCGCTTTCCAGGGTTTCGAAAATCAGCCGGTCGATCGGAAAATTGTGTTTCCTGGCGGCCTCCAGGGTGCTGCGAATGCATAACTCTGGACGATAGACGGCGTTGGGCATGAAGTTGATCGACAAGTATGTCTGCATGTTTAGTGCTGCCGCGCCTTCGATGGCGCGGGTCCGGCAGAGCTGGTCGAAGCGGTAGCGGCTTGCTTCTGTAACCTGATCTAACACGGACATCGCACCTTCACCGGCGACGCCGCGCACCAGCGCTTCATGGGCGAACACCGATTGGTCGCGCAGGTCGACGATCGGTTGATAGGCAAAGGCAAAATCGAAATCCAGCGGCTCGCTCTGCTGGCAGCCCTGGCAACCGCTCTTGGGCGCGGTCAACGAAGAGGGGAAAATTGTAGTCACTCGAACACTCCATGCCGCATAGCCGGCCTAGATCACAGTCTATCTGGAGGGCCGAGTTCTTGCGCCCGACAGAAACGGTAGTACAGTTCCGACTACTGGCTGAACGAGGAATTCATATGGCGCAAAAACAGGAAGAGGACGACAAGGTCCGTCTCGACAAGTGGCTGTGGGCAGCGCGCTTCTATAAAACCCGCGCGTTGGCGAAAGCCGCGATCGAAAGCGGCAAAGTGCATTGTCGTGGTGAACGCTGCAAGCCTGGCAAAGAGCCGCGGATTGGCGACGAATTCCAGATTCGTACCGGTTTCGAAGAGCGCACTGTGAGGGTTGAAGCGTTATCGATCGTGCGGCGCGGGGCGCCGGAAGCCCAGACGCTTTACAGCGAGACCGAGGCGAGTATTGCCAAGCGCGAAGCCGCAGCAGCGATGCGCAAAGCGGGGGCGCTGGGCGTCAGCACCGACGGCAAGCCAAGCAAGAAGCAGCGGCGGGATCTGTTCAAGTTTCGCGGTAGCAGCAACAACGATTAACCCGATGTTTGTGCTGCCAGTCCCGGCCTCATCGCCAGCAGGCTGGCTCCCACATTGACCGCATGATGCTCAAGCAACTCGGTTTACTGTGGGAGCCAGCCTGCTGGCGATTCGAGTGCGCAGCACTCGCAGAAGGCGACGCGGAATCACGCGCTACGCACCACACTCATCCGCGCAACCACCGGCAACTTGCCGAGCAACGCAAAAATCGGCGCAGTCACCTTCAGCCAGAAATTTGCCGCGTGATAAGCGAACGGCGTGTAATAACCCCAACCCAACGCCCACACCGCCAGCAATACGCCGCCGATGTAATCGTCCTGACCCCAATGCGCACCGGCCACCAGGCGCGGCAACATGAACAACAGCGCCAGGCCCCAGACCGTCAGGAACTGGCCCACCGTGCGGCTGAACACCGCCATGAACAACGCCCAGATCAACAGCACCGAAGCGTGATCACCGGGAAAACTCTGGCCGGAACGGTCCTTCAGCTCCCAGGTCTTTTCCAGATGCGGGAAGTAATCGCTGATATGCACCGCACCTTCGAGGACCATCGATGGGCTGTTGTGCTGCCAGCCCATGTGATCGGCGAATCTGGAAAACAGCGCGCGGATCACCACCATCAGCAGCAGGATCGAGAAAAAACCGAAAAATGCGCGGCGCACTTCGATCGCCTTGAACACCCAGTCGCCCTTGATAAGCAGCGTCAGCAAAATCAGACCGACAACGATGTCGAACGGGCGCAGACTTGCAATTGCCCAGATGTGGAGCCATATCGGGTTGCTGGCCAGCGGTGTGTTGAGCGAGCGGAACAGCCACTCGTCGAAAATCACACACAGCATCTGGCCTGTAGGCCATAACCAGAAAGCCAGTAGCGCCAATGGCACTACGTTACACAGAACCAGCCGGCCGAGGTTCCACCTTGATTGGAACAAACCCGGATTGTTCATAAAATGCCTCCCATGGCCAAAACGCCGGCACCAAAAAGGGTGCCAAGAAGCGCAAATTTTCACGTTTTGTAATCATTTTGTCATCACCTTCAGATACCCGGACCTATGACCGACCTAACGGATACCGATTTCACCCAACGTTTTATCTTCGACGACAGCGACACTCGCGGCGAACTGGTCGCGCTTGAGCGCAGCTACGCTGAGGTTCTTGCCAAGCACCCGTACCCGGAACCGGTGGCGCAGTTGCTCGGCGAATTGATGGCGGCGGCATCGCTGATGGTCGGCACTTTGAAGTTCGACGGTCTGCTGATTTTGCAGGCGCGCTCCGAAGGGCCGATTCCGCTGCTGATGATCGAATGCTCCAGCGAACGCGAAATCCGTGGCCTGGCGCGCTATGACGCCGAGCAGATTGCTGCCGACGCCACCCTGGCAGACCTGATGCCCAACGGCGTACTGGCCCTGACTGTCGACCCGACCGTTGGCCAGCGTTATCAGGGCATCGTTGATCTCGACGGCGAAACCCTGTCGGATTGCTTCACCAACTATTTCGTCATGTCGCAACAGGTCGGCACTCGCTTCAAACTGTTCGCCGACGGCCGTCGTGCCCGTGGCATGCTGCTGCAGCAGTTGCCTGCCGATCGCTTGAAAGACGAAGAAGATCGCGCCGCCAGTTGGCAGCACCTCACCGCGCTGGCCAGCACTCTGGGCGCCGATGAGTTGCTCAGCCTGGACAACGAAACCGTGCTGCACCGCCTCTATCACGAGGAGCAAGTGCGCCTGTTCGATGTGCAGCATTTGCGCTTCAACTGCAGCTGCTCGCGGGAACGCTCCGGCAATGCGCTGGTCAGTCTTGGGCTGGAGGATGCGCTGGCGCTGGCGGCTGAACAGGGCGGCAAAGTGGAGATCGACTGCCAGTTCTGCAATCAGCAGTACGTGTTCGACTCGGCCGATATCGCTCAATTGTTCGCTGGCGCGGGTGTCGACACGCCGTCAGATACCCGGCACTAAAACGGTTCAGCGCAGGTAAATTCACTGCGTAGCGACGGAATTTCGCCGTTACGACGGGAGGACCCTACTCTTTTTGGGCTTTTCTGGCATAATCCGGCCCACTTTTTTCGCGGTAGTAGTGCACGACTTTCTACTACAAAACGTTTGGAGCACACTCGGCCACTGGCCGACGGGGAACCTCATGACGCAAGCCAATAACGCCGTGTACACCGATCTGAGTGTTGATGATCTGGTAAAAGAAGCCCTGCAACGCGGTGAGGGCGAGCTTGCCGATACCGGCGCTCTGGTAGTCCGCACCGGTCATCGCACCGGCCGTTCGCCAGTCGACCGTTTCATCGTTGAAGAGCCTTCCACTCAGGCTGCAATCGCCTGGGGCCCGATCAATCGCAAGTTCCCGGCCGACAAGTTCGATGCCCTGTGGGCTCGCGTAGAAGCCTTCAACAATGCGCAAGAGCACTTTGTCTCCCACGTGCATGTAGGCGCTGCGGAAGATCACTACCTGGCCGTGAAAATGACCACCCAGACTGCCTGGCAGAATCTGTTCGGTCGTTGCCTGTTCATCAATCCGGCCCAGTACAACCCGGCTGGTCGTGATGAGTGGCAAGTGCTCAACGTGGCCAACTTCGAGTGCGTGCCTGAGCGTGACGGCACCAACTCCGACGGTTGCGTGATCATCAACTTCGCGCAGAAGAAAGTGCTGATCGCCGGCATGCGTTACGCCGGTGAAATGAAGAAAGCCATGTTCTCCGTGCAGAACTTCCTGCTGCCGGCCGCTGACGTGCTGCCGATGCACTGCGCTGCCAACATCGGCGAAGAAGGCGACGTGACCCTGTTCTTCGGTCTGTCGGGCACCGGTAAAACCACCCTGTCGGCCGACGAAAGCCGTTACCTGATCGGTGACGACGAACACGGCTGGGGCGAAGGCGTGGTGTTCAACATCGAAGGCGGTTGCTATGCCAAGTGCATCGACCTCTCCGAGAAGAACGAGCCGGTCATCTGGAAAGCCATCAAGCACGGCGCGGTGCTGGAAAACGTCGTCATTGACGACGCCAAGCACGCCGACTATGCCGATGTCAGCCTGACCCAGAACAGCCGCGCCGCCTACCCGCTTGAGCACGTGGCCAAGCGTTCCGAGAAGAACCTCGGTGGCGAGCCGAACGCGGTGATCTTCCTGACCTGCGACCTGACCGGCGTACTGCCGCCAGTGTCGATCCTCAACGAAGAACAAGCGGCGTACCACTTCCTGTCCGGCTACACCGCACTGGTGGGCTCGACTGAAATGGGTTCGGGCAGCGGCATCAAGTCGACCTTCTCCACCTGCTTCGGCGCACCGTTCTTCCCGCGCCCGGCCGGCGAATACGCAGAGCTGCTGATCAAGCGCATCCGCGGCTTCGGCTCCAAGGTCTACCTGGTCAACACCGGCTGGACCGGCGGCGGCTACGGCGTCGGCAAACGCTTCAACATCCCGACCACCCGCGCGGTGATCGCAGCGATCCAGAGCGGCGCACTGATCGGTGCCGCCACCGAACACCTCGACACCATCAACCTCGACGTGCCACTGGCCGTCCCGGGCGTCGACACCGTCCTGCTCAACCCACGCAACACCTGGGCTGACAAGGCCGCATACGACGAAGCCGCGAAAGCACTGGCCGGTCTGTTCATCGAGAACTTCAAGAAGTTCGAAGTGAGCGACGCGATCAAGGCTGCAGGGCCGAAGTTGTAAGATTGGTTTGTTGTGAATGAAAAAGCCGCCCTTTTGGGGCGGCTTTTTTGTGGGTCATCAGTTCTTAGTCTTCCTTCTTCAATTTATTCACATCGTTTAAAAGCTCGGATAGAGAAAAAGTGTTGAGTGGAAACTTGCGGCTGAACTCAGTGGATAGCTCTCCATAACTCGAGATTTGCTCCGTTGAGCCACAGGCATTGACGCTGCCGCCTCTGGTAATGACCCGTGCTCGCTTCCCGTTGTTTGTATGTTTGGAACCGGTCAGTCGTGCATCCAGCAGAGAGCGGCCCAAGTCAACTGCAGATGCCAGCAGGTTCAAGTCTTGTTCCAAACCCAGAACCTGCATTACTGACACATAAGCCCCTATCGTCACCCCCGTAGCACCTGTTTCCAGAGACCGTAGTGTCATGACTGACATTCCGGCTCGTTCGGCGACCTGTTTGGCAGTCAGCTTTCTGCGCAAACGTGCCAATTTCAGACGGTCGCCCAGATTGCTCGGCAGCGCTGCAGTTTTTCGGAAGCAGGGGCGCGGTCTTTTTGGCCATAACGCTGATATTCCTTCACTCGAGTAGTGATGGCGCCAGAATAATTGCACTTCCCGCTCGATATAGAGGCTCTAGTACGCCATCACGGCCATTGCTGCCTGGCATGAATAATTCGCAACACCTCCACGTATTCATCTTTGATCGTGTAGACGATGACGTAGTTGGAGGCAGCGACTATTTCCCTAGTGCCTTCAACTTTGCCCTTTTTGTATAAGGTGGGACGCTGTCGAGAAAACGTCATCCAGATCCGCAGCCGCTTCAGGATTGTCTTGCCCGATGCGATTCATGATTCGGTCTCGGTCATCAAGCGCTTGTTGGCGCCAGACCAGCCTCATCAGCGCGCTCGTTGACGCAAGGCATCACGCTTGGCAGCGAATATTCGGCGAGCATCTTCATCGCTAACGCTTGGTCTTGGATCATCGATGCTGATCTGAACTTGCTGCTTGAACCATTCTTCATACGCGGCGGCTTCATGTGCCTGTTTCAGAGCTTCGGAGCGATCCGGACGAGCATAGGTTTTAAGTTGCAGCGGATCGTAGTTTGAGGCATCCACTCCAAAGCGGCTTATACCTAAACCCTGCAGATAGCTGACTAGGGTTTCAAGTCGTTTGAACAGACGCACCTGACCGCTGCGTTGCGCTGCCAGTGCAAATGTTTTGCTTCCTTGCTGAATTTGGATCGACCAGCCACCGGGTTTGGCGATAATGCTGGTGCTGCTAACAGAACCGTTTTCAATCAGGTGGGTAAGGGTGCTGTGATCGATGGTTTCAATGATCATGAAGACAAGTCCTTGGCTGAACAATGGCTTCCATCGTACGCAATCAATAGTAGTTTGCAAAATTCACTCCTTGGGCTGGACGCCGGGTGTCCAGCAATCATGTTCTTAAGTTAAAGGCAGGCAGCTTGTTATCAGGTCGGCGCTTTCCAGTTGAGCATCCGCTGCTGCGCGACCTGCAGCAGCTCGCAACCGTCCTGCGTCAACAGATAAAGCGCGTGGGTGATGTGGGGGATGTCTTCGACGTCGGCTTGTTTGAAGTTGAGGCAGTACAGGGTGCGGAGCAGGTCGCTGGAAGCGCGCAGACGCTGGACGGCACATTCGAGGATGTCCTGCGGGTTGGCAGCGGTGTCGATGAGCAGGGGCTTGGTGTCGGTGAGGCTGGATTCGAGTGGGTGGTAGCGATCGGTGAGAAACTGATTAAACGTTTTCAATTGATGGATCCTCAAATGCTTCAAATGAAGCCACCACATCGTGACCAAGCGACAGGAGGCAACTGTGTTCGGGTTGGTCAACCGGTGAGGATCGTGCACATACCCGGCACACCCGAAGGTGTCCCAAACACAGTCACCATAAACCGCAGGCAATTGAGTGCCCGCAGCATACAGCGCATGCGTATACACGATCCAATCGGGTGACCAAGCCCGAGCCGCTGATTTGGCAGCGACAGCCACGACTATAAGTTCGCATCCCCCAACCCCGATAGAAGACAAAGAGTCTGCCTGCGTAGGACCGGTATGAAGATCTCATCGGACGTTGCTATCAACGGCTGTTCACTTTTCAACGCAGATGTTTATACGCCGCCAACTCCAGCACGCTGGTCGTCAATCCCGTTGCCGGCGTGTAGATCGACCCCTTCACCGCCGAGAACGGCACCCCTTTGCTGCCCAGCGACACATAACGTTCGCCTTGATCCAGTTCGGTGAAGTAGGTGTAGGAAACCTTGTGCATCAGTTTGTAGCGCGCTTCGGCGCTGGCAATCGCACCGGTAAGGCGCAGCAGGTCGGCTTCGCTGAGGTTCAGGGTTTTGTTCAGTCGCACGCCCCAACGTTTGAGGCAGGTTTCGGCGAAGTGGCGGACGACGCGGCCCGGTTCGATGAAGGTTTTCAGATCGCTGCTGCTGGTCGGTACGCCGCCGGCGGCGGTGGCGTTACCGGCCATGGTCGCGTGGCGGCCGGCCATGGGGTAAATGCTGGTTTTGGTGCCGACCGCGGTCTGCGGGATGACGCAGCTGAAGCCTTTGGAGCGCTCATCGCGGGCGTAGAACGCCACGTATTCTTTGACGTTGGCACCGAGCCTGACGCGTTGGTCCTGGAAGTTGCCAATGCCCGGCACAGGATCAAGCGCAAAGACATTCACCGGAATATGTTTCAGCTGCGGATCATTCAACATCGCGTTTGCCAACATATGGCAGCTGATCCCGCCACGGCTCCAGCCTACCAAATTGACTTGAGTCGGTATTACGCCGTCTTTGCGGAACGTTTTGATGATTTGCTCTTGTAACGTTTGCTGGGTCACGCTGCGCTCGCCGTAGTTATATTTACGCCAGAGCCACGAGCCTTCGACTTTTACATCTTCGATAGGAATGCCGGCGGCTTTCAGACGGTTGTATTCTTGTTCAGTAAGTTGTTCGCGCCGCCAGCTGCATTTGCCTTTGATGATATTCACGGCGTGTTGCACGTTTTCATCCCAGCCTTTGCCGAACAGTGTGCCGGTGAGGCCGTACTCCTTGGTTTTGGTAAACAGATCGTCGGCTTGCAGGTTGCCACTGCCCGGCCCGTCGACGACGATCCATTCGGCGAACTCGCGGCCCGCATGGTTCGCGGCCAGTGTCGAAACCAGTTCACCATCCCAGAAGTTTTCATGGGTGACATCAAACTTGTTCGAGCCGGTGCCGCAAAAGAAAATCGTTAAAACAGTCATGGTGTTGCCCTTGTTTAGTTGTAAGAGCAAGCAAGTTAGTGGTGGTTGTGTGAATAAATAAAGCGTTCTGTTGTTTCTGTATTTGTAGTGCTGATCAGTTATAAGTTGTTTGTGGCGAGTTCTGTTTGGCGACTTCCAGCAAGTCGCAGCCATCTTGTACCAGTAAATAAAGCGCGTTGACGATATTGGGGATGTCTTTCACATCTGCCTGTTTAAAACATAAGCAATAGAGTGTCTCCAGCAGGTCACCGGCCGCGCGCAAGCGCTGATCGGCGGCGTCAATAAGATCGCGCGGGCTGGCATGGCTGTCGATGAGCAGGACCGGGTTTTCGCTGTAGCGGGTCTTGAGCGGGCGGTAGCGGTTGATCATGGTCAAGCGTGTCCTGTGCTGAGGCGTTCGGGCGGGCTGGTGGTGTGTCAGGCCGCGCCGGTCACTATAGAAGGGCGTTTTGCGGTGAGACAAGACAGCCGCAGTGGACAGCTTTCGTAGGGGTTTTTTCGTCAATTGAGCGATCTTTCCTACAGGTTTTCGCGGTTTGTTTTGGCAAAGAATCGACCAGTGAATATTCCTACTTTTGCGGCAGACGATTCGTGATCGAACTTCATAACGTGTGCCTCGGATTCAGTAGGAAGTTTCTAGGCGTCCGACACTCGCTTGAACGGAAACGGCGCTTTTCAATCGCATTCCGCGTGCGCTTGCGTTGAGCATTCCACCACGCGGTATCATCCTGAATCGATTTGACCCCGACCTTTTCTCGACTCGCTGCAATCGCCCGCTAGGCTGTTGGCATGGCAGCAGTCAACGGAGTGACAGCGAATGCACAACACCCTGGAACAGGTTTTTGGTTTCTCACAGTTTCGCCCCGGACAAGAAGCCGCGATCAGTGCGGTGCTGACCGGGCGCTCGGCGGCGGCCATTTTTCCCACCGGTTCCGGCAAGTCGATTTGCTATCAACTGCCGGCGCTGTTGTTGCCACACCTGACGCTGGTGGTGTCGCCGCTCTTGGCGTTGATGCAGGATCAATTGGCTTTTCTGCAGCGCCATGGCATCTCGGCCGGCAGCATCGATTCGGCGCAAAATCGCGATGACGCCAGTGCGGTGATGGCCCGCGCCCGTTCGGGTGAATTGAAGATCCTGATGGTCTCGGTGGAGCGCTTGAAGAACGAGCGCTTTCGCAACTTTCTGCAGCAGGTACCCCTCTCGTTATTGGTCGTGGACGAGGCGCACTGTATTTCCGAGTGGGGGCACAATTTCCGTCCCGACTACCTCAAGCTGCCGGACTACCAGCGCCAGTTCAACATCCCGCAAGCCCTGCTGTTGACCGCTACGGCAACGCCGAATGTGATTGCCGACATGCAGGCCAAATTCAATATCGCAGAAGAAGATGTGGTAACCACCGGCTTCTACCGGCCCAACCTCAATCTGCTGGTCGAACCGGTGCGCGGTGAGGACAAGCGCCGGCGTCTGGTCGAGTGGATGAGCGCGCGAGCGGGCCAGCCGAGCATCGTCTACGTGACCTTGCAGAAAACCGCCGCACACATCGCCGAGCACCTTGAACGCAATGGCATTCAGGCCGAGGCGTATCACGCCGGTCTGCCTCACGACCAACGCGAAGCGATCCAGAAACGCTTCATGGCCGGGCAGTCCAATTGCATCGTTGCGACTATCGCGTTCGGCATGGGCATCGACAAGAGCGACATTCGCAACGTGGTGCATTTCGACCTGCCCAAATCCATCGAAAACTACAGTCAGGAAATCGGCCGCGCCGGTCGTGACGGGCAGCCATCCGATTGCCTGGTATTGGCCAATCGCGACAGCCTCAACGTGCTGGAAAACTTTGTCTACGGCGACACCCCGGAGCGTGCAGGCATTCGTTACGTGCTGGATGAAATCAAAGCCTCGGCAGGGCAAGGGCAGTGGGAGTTCATGCTCGGGCCGTTGGCGGACCAGAGCAACATCCGCTCGTTGCCGTTGAAGACTTTGCTGGTTCAGCTGGAACTGCGCGGCTTGATCGCGCCGCGCTATGCCTATTACGCCGAATACCGCTTCAAATACCTGCTGGAGCCGGAGGTACTGCTTGAGCGTTTCGACGGCGAACGCCGGGACTTCGTTGCCGCACTGATCCAGTCCTCAACCCGTGCACGTTCGTGGGCCACGGTGAATTTCGACGCAATGTACGCGCAGTATTCTGCCGAGCGCAGTCGGCTGGTGAAGGCGCTGGATTACTTCCAGGAAAAAGGCTGGATCGAGCTGGAAAGCAAGCAGATGACCGAGGTGTACAGCTTGCTGCGCAGTGATTTCGATAGTGAACATTTGAGTACCGAGCTACACGACTATTTCACCCGCCATGAGCAGGCTGAAATCACCCGCATTCACGCCATGCTCGCGATGTTTGCCAGCGAACGCTGCCTGGGTTATCGGCTGGCCGAATACTTCGGCGACCACAATGCTCCGCAACAGTGTGGGCATTGTTCGGTGTGTCACGGCCACGTGGCACGACTGCCACCAGCGCCGGAGCTGCCAGCGCTTGTGGATGAAAACTTTGCGCAGCTGTGTGGCGAATTTATCCACAAGCATGAGCAGCACACCGGCTCGATGCCAACGGCCGAGCGGCTGACGCGGTTTTTGTGCGGGATCAGCGTACCGCTGTTCACCAAAATGAAGGCGCGGACGATTTCCGGGTTCGCGGCGCTGGAGGAATATCCCTTTGCCGAAGTGCGCAGTTGGGCTGCTGACAATCTAACTGGGTGACCGGGACTTTTGTGGAAGCGAGCCTGCTCGCGAAAGCGCAGGATCAGGCACCTTGATTTCAAGCCTTTGGCCCCTTCGCGAGCAGGCTCGCTCCTACAAAAAACGCGCCTGTATCCATCCGCTGAATACCAACCATCACGGTAATAAACTTCAAAAAACCTCATTGGCTGACTATGGTGATTCCAGTCTTTGGATCGCCAACAAGAGAACAACATGAGCCAGACATCCTTCGATATTCAGCAAGCCGCGGTGATCGGTGCGGGGACCATGGGCCGCGGCATTGTCATGTGCCTGGCCAACGCCGGCGTTGCGGTGCAATGGGTGGATAACAACCCACAGATGCTCGAACAGGCGCTTGCAGCTGTCGCCGAAACCTACGCGCACAATGTGCGCCAGGGACGGATCGATCAGGCGGAGGCTGACGTGCGTATTGCCCGGGTCAGTGCCGCCGCCGACTATGCGGCGATTCGCAATGTCGATCTGGTGATCGAAGCGGTGTACGAAAATCTTGAGCTCAAGCAAAAGATCTTTCGCGAACTGGATGGCCTGCTCAAGCCTGAAGCACTGCTGGCCAGTAATACTTCGGCGCTGGATATCGATGCGATTGCCGCGGCCACGCGCCGTCCGGAGCAAGTGCTGGGCCTGCATTTCTTTAGCCCGGCGCACATTATGAGACTGTTGGAGATCGTCCGCGGTGCGCAGACTTCACCGGCGGCCCTGCAGGCAGCTTTGGCGCTGGGCAAGCGCATGGGCAAGGTCAGCGTGGTATCGGGCAATTGCCATGGCTTCATCGGCAATCGCATGTTGCACCCGTACGTGCTGGAAGCACGCAAGATGATGCTCGAGGGCGCCTACCCGCATCAGGTTGATGCAGCGCTGCAGGGTTTCGGATTCGCTATGGGACCCTTCCGCATGTACGACGTGGTCGGTATCGACCTGGAGTGGCGCGCCCGCGAACTGGCCGGCAAAGGGCAGGATGCGCCAGAGGTGCAGGTGGACAATCGTCTGTGCGAGCTGGGCCGCTTCGGGCAGAAATCCGGCAACGGTTATTACCATTACGAACCCGGCAGTCGGCAGGCTGAGCATGACCCCGAGGTTGACGCACTGGTGTTGCAGGTCAGTGAAGGGCTGGGTTTCCAGCGCCGCGAGATCGGTCCTGAGGAAATTCTCGAGCGCTGCCTGCTGGCGCTGGTCAACGAGGGCGCGAAAATTCTCCAGGAAGGCATTGCCGAGTCGGCCCATGACATCGATCTGGTGTACCTGAACGGCTATGGCTTCCCGGCCGACAAGGGCGGGCCTATGGCTTGGGCGGGTCAGCAAGGGCTGGCGGATATCCATCAGCGTCTGCTGGCGCTGGAGACGCGCCAGGGTGATCAGTGGAAACCGGCGCGGTTGATTGGCGAACTGGCGGCGCAGGGCAAGGGGTTTGCTGATCGTTGAAATATTGCGGCTGTGCTGACCTCTTCGCGAGCAGGCTCGCTCCCACATTGGATCGTGGATTCCTGTGGGAGCGAGCCTGCTCGCGAAGAGCGCGCCACGGTTTTAAATCAGACTCGCCAAAACACTTTCAGGAATCGCGGATCAATGTCCAATCCCACGCCCCAACGCTCCGACTACCCGCACTTCCAGCCCATCACCACGCGCTGGCACGACAACGACGCTTACGGTCACGTTAACAACGTCACTTATTACAGCTTCTTCGACACCGCCGTGAACACGTATCTGATTCAGGTTGGCGGTCTGGATATCCATGACGGTGAGGTGGTCGGTTTTGTGGTCAGCTCAGCCTGCGATTATTTCGCCTCGATCGCCTTCCCGGATCTGATCGAAATCGGCATGCGCGTGGGCAAGCTGGGCAACAGTTCGGTGCAATACGAATTGGCCGTGTTCAAGGTAGGAGAAGTGGAGGCCTGCGCAGCCGGGCGCTTCGTTCATGTCTTCGTGGACCGGGCGAGCAATCAACCGGTGCCGATTCCGCCCGGGTTGCGCGCAGCGCTGCAACGTTTGGCCGTCTGAAACAGGCAAAAAAAATCGCAGCCCTCGGGCTGCGATTTTTGTTCAAGCCTGCGCCTTAGCGGTGGCGATAGTGCTTGTGGTGCTTGCGGTGGCCGTAAGCATGGCCGCGGCCTGGGTGGCCGCGATCGCGGTAGTAGCGGCGATCATCGTAGCGGCGATCGCGATGACGATCATCGTCATCATCGCGGCCCATGTAGTTACCCAGTGCGCCACCTGCACCGCCACCTGCCGCGGAGCCGATCAGGCTGCCGGTGGTGCCGCCCAGACTGCGACCTACGACGTTACCGCCGGCTGCGCCCAACGCACCGCCAATGGCGGCTTCGCCACGGCTGTGGCGGTCTGCGCCGACTGCGCTACCACCTGCGCCGCCCAAGGCTGCGCCAATGGTGGAACCTGTATTGCCGCCTATAGACTGACCGACGACCGAGCCAAGAACCCCGCCCAATGCGCCGCCCACACCTGCTTCGGTGGTGCCGCCGGCAGAAGCGAAGCCACTGACCAGGCCAAGGGACAACAAGAGAATCGAGGAGAACTTCATAGAGGATGAGCCTCAAAGGGATGACGGCGCCGATCCTGAGGCTCTGCAATGGGCGTGACAATCAAAATCCGACGAATAACACGACTTGTATACAATATTGCAAGTTACTGTTTTTTCACTGGAACTTAACCGTTTTTCGCCGGTCTTTAGCTACTTCGGACAGGCCGTTTTTATGTAAAAACGGCCTTTTTTGTGGGTGTTGGAAAAGCGTCCGGCCCAGCAGGTAAGTGGGCACTTCCATTGCTTTCGCCAGCAGGCTCGCTCTCACACTTGGAATGCAATCCCATGTGGGGTCGAGTCTGTTCGCGAAGGGGCCAATGCAAGCGTCGATTAAGCGGTTTTGGCCATGATCAACCCACTCTCACTCGCCGCTTCCAGCCGGATCGCAATGAATTTCGACGTCGGCGTGTGGCTGCCATCACCGGTACTTTCCAGCGGCACCAGCGGATTGACTTCCGGATAGTACGCCGCCGCTTGGCCGGCAGGAATATCGAACGCCAATAATGTAAAACCTTTCACCCGGCGCTCCCGGCCATCGTCCCACAGCGACACGATGTCGGCCTTCTGCCCCGGACGGAAACCCAGGCGAATGATGTCGGCCTCGTTGACGAACAAAACGTCACGCTGGCCTTTGACGCCGCGATAACGGTCGTCGAGACCGTAAATCGTGGTGTTGTACTGATCGTGGGAACGCATCGATTGCAGGATCAGGTCCGGTAGTTGCCCGGTGGCGCGGGTGCGTTCGTGCACCAGATCCAGGGGCAGCAGGTTCGGACGGAAATTGGCCCGGCCCGACGGCGTGTTCCACTTGCGCGCGCCAGCGCTGTTGCCGAGGTAGAAACCACCCGGGTTTTTCACCTTCTCGTTGAAGTCCTTGAAGTTCGGGATGGTGTCGGCAATCAGTTCGCGAATGCGTGCGTAATCGGCGACCAGCCAGTTCCAGTCCACCGGTTTGCTGCCCAACGTCGCGGCGGCGATGCCGGCGATGATCGACGGCTCCGAGCGCATCTGGTTCGACAGCGGCTGCAACTGGCCGTTGGAGGCGTGAACCATGCTGAACGAGTCTTCCACGGTGACCGCTTGCGGGCCTTCGCTCTGAATATCAATGTCGGTACGACCCAGGCACGGCAGGATCAGCGCGTCTTTGCCGTGAGCCAAGTGGCTGCGGTTGAGCTTGGTGCTGATCTGTACGGTCAGGTCGCAGTTGCGCAGCGCCTGGAAGGTGCGTGGGCTGTCCGGCGTGGCTTGGGCGAAGTTGCCGCCCAGACCGATGAACACCTTGGCGCGACCCTCGGCCATCGCGTGGATCGCCTCGACCACGTTGTGCCCATTGTGGCGCGGCACCTTGAACTGGAAGCGCCGCTCCAGCGAATCGAGGAACGCCACCGGTGGACGTTCGTTGATGCCCATGGTGCGGTCGCCCTGCACGTTACTGTGACCACGCACTGGACAGAGACCGGCGCCCGGCTTGCCGATGTTGCCGCGCAGCAGCATCAGGTTGGCGATTTCCTGGATGGTCGGCACCGAATGGCGATGCTGGGTGATGCCCATCGCCCAGCACATGATCACGTTCTTGCCTTTGGCGTACATACGCGCGGCTTGTTCGATGTCGACCAAGGTCAGGCCCGACTGCTCGACGATCTGCTCCCACGACGTGTCATCGACCACACCGAGGTATTCCAGCACGTTGGCGCTGTGGGCATTGAGGAAGTCGTGATCGAACACCGCCGGCTCGCCGGCCTTCTGCGCGTCGCGTTCCCATTGCAACAGAAACTTGGCCATGCCGCGCAGCACCGCCATGTCGCCGCCCAGTGCCGGACGGAAATACGCGGTGTTGGTTGGCTTGTCGCCGTTGGTGAGCATTTCGATCGGGTGCTGCGGGTGCTGGAAACGTTCCAGGCCGCGCTCTTTCAACGGGTTGATACACACCACCTGCGCGCCGCGCTTCACCGCTTCACGCAATGGCTCGAGCATCCGCGGATGGTTGGTGCCAGGGTTCTGGCCCCAGACAAAAATCGCATCGGCGTGCTCGAAATCATCGAACGTCACCGTGCCCTTGCCGACGCCGACACTTTGCGCCAGCGCCACACCGCTGGCCTCGTGGCACATGTTCGAGCAGTCAGGGAAATTGTTGGTGCCATAGGCGCGTACGAACAACTGATACAGATACGCCGCTTCGTTACTGGCACGACCGGAGGTGTAGAACTCGGCCTGATCCGGGCTCGGCAGATTGCGCAAATGCTTGCCGATCAGGGCAAACGCATCTTCCCAACTGATCGGCTTGTAGCGATCGGTTTCAGCGTCGTAGACCATCGGCTCTGTCAGCCGGCCCTGATATTCCAGCCAGTAGTCGCTCTGCTCCAGCAACGCAGTGACGCTGTGCTTGGCGAAGAACTTCGCATCGACGCGGCGCTTGGTTGCTTCCCAGTTCACCGCTTTGGCGCCGTTTTCGCAGAACTTGACCATGCCGCTTTCCGGCGAATCACCCCAGGCGCAGCCAGGGCAGTCGAAGCCGCCGTTCTGGTTGGTCTTGAGCATCATGCGCAGGTTCTTCAGCGCGTTGTCGCTGGTCAACCAGGCCTGAGCCACACTGATCAGGGCGCCCCAGCCGCCGGCGGCACCTTTGTAAGGCTTGTAGCGCGGGACAGGTTTCTGGTCGGCTTGATGATGTTGGCTCACGCTTGATTCTCCATCGCGGGGCTGTACACCCGCGGCGCACTTTTCTGCGGCAGGTGGATGAGATTGAGGTTGTGGCGCCGTGCCCATTGCACGGCAAGGCCGGTCGGTGCCGACAGACTGACAAGGGTCTGGATACCGGCACGCAGGACCTTCTGGATCAGTTCGAGACTGCAACGGCTGGTGACAATCGCCAGGCCGCCCTCGGTCATGATCTTCTGGCGAATCAGTCCGCCGATCAGCTTGTCGAGGGCGTTGTGCCGGCCGATGTCTTCGCGACCGAGCAGCAACTCGCCGCTGGCATTCATGAACACCGCGGCATGTACCGCGCCGCAATGCTGGCCCAGCGGCTGAAACGCGCCGATGCGCTGGCGCAGGCCGTCGAGCCAGGCGATCGGCGGCAGCGGCGAACCGGGCAAAACCTTGAGATCGGGCAGCGCCTGTTCCACCGCTTCGACACCGCACAAACCGCAACCGCTGGTGCCGGCCAATTGCCGACGCTGTTGCTTGAGGTTCCAGAAAGCGCGATTGGCGATGGTCACCTGCGCATATTGCGCCGAGCCCGAGCCGGTCAGTTGCAGGTCGTAGATATCGCTGGCGTCTTCAATGATGCCGCTGCCGAGGCTGAAGCCGACAATGAAGTCTTCCAGATCCGTTGGCGTCACCAGCATCACCGCCTGGCTGATGCCGTTGTAGGCAATCGCCAACGCGACTTCTTCGGCCAGCGCAGTGCTGGCCGATTCCTCACGGGGCAAATCGCTGTAGCTGTAGGTCTGGCTGGCGGCGGGCGCGGGCGTTTCGAGGGCTGGCGCCGCGCAGGCTGGACGCTTGGCGTTCATGGCATCACCGACGGTTTGATCTAGGTCAAGACTAGGCGCGGCAAGTTGTCGCGTCTAATCGCTATTACCGATCTACCGATAGATGCCGTCGATCAAGCCTCTTTGGGCGATTTCTGGTACAGCGCGAAACAGGCTTCCGCCAGCGCTGAACGCGGCGCGCCACGGCGCATGATCAGGCCCAGCGGCGCCAGCGTGCGGGCATTTTCGATCGGTTGCAGGCGCAGGTGATCAGCCAGGGTTTCCGCACCGCCATCCAGCGGCATGATTGCGCAGCAAAAGCCGCCGTGTACGGCCTGTAACAATTGATGCACGGCGTCGGTTTGCAGCAGGGGTTGCGGGGTCAGGCCGCGGCTGTGGAAGTTGTGGTCGATGGACTGGCGAAAATGCATGCCGCTGGTGAGCATGCACAGCGGCAGTTCGATCAGCGCTTCCCAGCTCAGCGGTTCTTCGCCAAAGGTGAAGGAGCGCTGATCGTAAAGCAGGCCCATGCGCGTTTCGTCGAAGGCCAGAGAATCAAAGCGCTCGCTGTCCAGACGCTCCAGATAGGACACGCCGATGTCGATGCGATTGTTGGCCAGATGTTCGAGCACCTGCTCGGAACTCAGCGACGACAGTTCGAAGCGCAACTCCGGGTGCGCCGCATGCAGGCGTTGCATCAACGGCAGCGGATCAAAACTCGACAGCGGCACCACGCCCAGACGCAACGTACCGATCAGATTGCCGCGACAGGCCGCCGCTTCTGCCTGCAAGCCGTCATAAGCCGCCAGCACCGTGCGCGCCCACGCCAGCACGCGCTCGCCCGGCGCGGTGAAACCTTCGAAGCGTTGACCACGGTTGACCAGCGGCAGGTCGAGTTCTTCTTCGAGGCTGCGCAGACGCATCGACAAGGTCGGCTGGGTGATGTGGCAGCGCGCAGCGGCCTGGCCGAAGTGACGGGTTTCGTCGAGGGCGATGAGGAATTTCAGTTGCTTGATGTCCATCTTCGCTCCGGGAAAGGTTGGCGGGGTGGGCGATTCTACCGCGTGCGTGCGTACAGGGTCATTGGTCGGACTGGAACCGGGTTTGGCCGGGGTGGTCTAGGCTTGAACGACTGACCCTTTATTCCATGGAGTGAATGCAATGAGCCTGTTCAGTTTTTTGAAAGACGCCGGTGAAAAAATTCTCGATGCGCTGACCCCGGACAAGGCCGAAGCCAACAGTGCGGCGCTGACCAAGCACGTACAGGAGGCGCTGACTGGAATCGACACGTCAAAAATCCAGGTCAAGGTCGAAGGAGAGAAAGTGATCGCTACGGGTGAAGCGGCCAGCCAGGAAGAGAAAGAGAAGATTCTCTTGGCGTTGGGCAACGTAGCTGGCGTCACTGGTGTAGATGATCAGATCACCGTGACTGGCGCTGTCACTGCTGCCGCGAAATTTGTCACTGTCGAAAAAGGCGACACGCTGAGCGCGATTTCCAAGCGCGTGTATGGTGACCCGAACCAGTACAACAAGATTTTCGAGGCCAACAAGCCGCAGCTCAAGAGCGCGGACAAGATCTACCCAGGGCAAGTGTTGCGTATCCCTGAATAACTTTCGAAACCGCTATCGCCAGCAGGCTGGCTCCCACAGGGAAACGCATTTCCATGTGGGAGCCAGCCTGCTGGCGATTGGGGCGACCCGGTTTCAAAGCCCGGCAATCAAATCCCGATAATCGTCGACCGCAGCAAACTCGGCGGTGTCTTTCGGTCCCTTGCGGCTGTCCGGCTCTTTCACCGCGAGCAAATGCGCCACGCCAAAATCCCGTGCACTGCGCAGAATCGGCAAGGTGTCGTCGATAAACAGGCTGCGCGCCGGATCGAACCCGATATCCGCCTGCAAGGCATCCCAGAACTGCGGATTTTCCTTCGGGTAACCATAATCGTGCGAGCTGATCAGCCGTTCGAAGTACGGCGCCAGTTCGATCCGCTCCAGTTTCAGCGACAGCGAGTCGCGGTGCGCATTGGTGATCATGATCACCCGCTTGCCGGCGCGTTTGATCGCATCGAGGAAGGTGTCGGCATCCGGGCGCAACGCGATCAGATGCGCGGTTTCCTGTTTCAGTTCGCGCACCGACAGTTGCAGTTCGGCACTCCAGAAGTCCAGGCAGTACCACTGCAACTGGCCGGCGTGGCGCTCGAACAGCGGCTGCAGTTCCATCTCGGCCATGGCCCGGCTGACCCCGTGCAGTTCGGCGTAACGCTGGGGCAGGTGTTCGAGCCAGAAGTGGTTGTCGAAGTGCAGATCCAGCAATGTGCCGTCCATGTCGAGCAGAACGGTATCGATGTCGGACCACGGTAATGAAGGCATGGCAACGTCTCGAGCGGTAGAAGGATATCCGAGGTAAACAATCGGGAAAGCCGCGTTATAGTAGCGCGTTCACGCCAAGGAGCTTTGCATGCGCCAGAAACCCACCGTACTTGCCCGCGAGATCGTCGCCACCAGTCGTCTGTTCGCGGTCGAGGAACTCAAGCTGCGCTTTTCCAATGGCGTGGAACGCACGTATGAGCGGCTGGTCGGCAAGGGCGCGGGCTACGGCGCGGTGATGATCGTGGCGATGCTCGATGCCGAACATGCGGTGCTGGTCGAAGAGTATTGCGGTGGCACCGATGCCTATGAATTGTCCTTGCCCAAAGGCTTGATCGAGCCGGGCGAGGATGTACTGGCAGCGGCCGAGCGTGAGCTTAAGGAAGAGGCCGGTTTCGGCGCCCGACAACTGGAGCATCTGACCGAGCTGTCGTTGTCGCCCGGTTACATGAGCCAGAAGATTCAGGTGGTGCTGGCCACCGATCTGTATGAAGAGCGTCTGGAGGGCGACGAGCCTGAGCCGATGCGCGTCGACAAGGTCAACCTGCGCGAGCTGTCGGCGCTGGCGCTCAATCCACAATTTTCCGAAGGACGTGCGCTGGCGGCGCTGTATCTGACGCGTGATCTTTTGACCCAGCGCGGTTCTTTCAATCTTGAGTGAGATGTCGATGAATTTCCCCCACCCATTGATGGCGCCTGTTGTTGCTTTGGCATTGCAGGCTGGCGAGGCGATTCTGCCGTTCTGGCGTGCGGGCGTTGAAGTCACGGCCAAGCCCGATGATTCGCCGGTGACCGCAGCCGACTTGGCCGCGCATCACCTGATTGTCGCTGGGCTGACAGCGCTGGACCCGAGCATTCCGGTGTTGTCGGAAGAAGATGCCAATATCCCGCAAAGCGTGCGCGCCGGCTGGCAGCGCTGGTGGTTGGTAGATCCGCTGGACGGCACCAAGGAATTCATCAGTGGCAGCGAAGAGTTCACCGTCAACATCGCCCTGATCGAAAACGGTCGGGTGGTTTTTGGCGTGGTGTCGATGCCGACCAATGGTCGCTACTACCTCGGCGGCGCCGGGCTGGGGGCGTGGCGGTGCGACAAGCACGGTACGCCGGTGGCGATCCAGGTGCGTGAAACGCTGCAACCGGGCGACGCTTTTACCGTGGTTGCCAGCCGTCGACATTCGAGCCCTGAGCAAGAGCGTCTGCTGGCTGGGTTGAGTGCCAGTCTGGGCGAACTGCAGTTGGCCAATATTGGCAGCTCGCTGAAGTTCTGTTTGTTGGCGGAAGGCGCAGCAGATTGTTATCCGCGGCTGGCACCGACTTCGCAGTGGGACACGGCGGCAGCGCAGGGCGTGCTGGAAGGCGCGGGGGGCGAAGTGCTGGATTTGCGCGGTGAAGCGTTTTGTTATCCGGCGCGAGAATCGCTGTTGAATGAGTTTTTTCTGGCGTTGCCGGCGAAGGCTTTGTGGCGCGAGAGATTGTTGGAGTTGGCCCGGGGTTAGGGTTCTGATCCGGAATTGCCCTCACCCCAGCCCTCTCCCCCAGGAGAGGGAGCCGATCGCGGGATATTGGCGAGCCGCGTCGACCTGGTCGAGTTTTGCTGAATCCGCAATCGCTGCGGTCTTTCAGGTCGATGAACAACGCAAGTCGCTTCGGTCAGTCCCCTCTCCCTCCGGGAGAGGGCCAGGGTGAGGGGCCGTTGATCTTCAACGGTGCAAAACGTACTGCCCGGTAAACGTCACGGCGTGCTCTTCACTGCCTTGATTGACGATCCGCGTATCAAGCGTCAACCGCGCCCGTCCATAACGCCGATACATCGCCAGAAACTTCTTCCACACTGCCGCGTCAGCCGCCGGGCAAATCGCCGTGGCATCACCGGTCACCGGCAGCGGATAACTGATCTGCCCTTCCTGAATCACAATGTGCCCGTCGGTAATCCCTTCTTCCTTCAGGCGCAAATGCAGCCAGCCCCAACCGGCCAGCACCGCGCCGCAGTAGAGGCTGCCGCCAAACATCGTGCTCTTGTGATTGACGTTAGGCGCGAGCGGCAAATGCAGGCTCAGTCGCTGTTCCCGCCACTCGAGTACCGTCAGGCCCATCTCGGCGGTCAGTGGGATGTCGTGGTGCAGCACCGATTGCAGATAGTCAGTGTTGTCGCTCATTCGTTTTCGTCCCCCTGACTGTTATCGCCGAAGTTGAGGCCATGTTTGCGCAACTTGTCGTGCAGGGTCTTGCGCGGAATGCCCAGGGCTTCGGCGAGGCTGCGCACCGAGCTGTGCGAGCGCGCCAGTTCTGCGGCGATCAGGGTTTTCTCGAAGTTTTCCACTTGCTCGCTGAGTCCGCCGCTGACGACTTCGACCGGTGCGCCGGCGCTGCCTTCGGCGCCGTTGTCCAGCGCCAGCTCCAGACCGAGGGCAAAGCGTTCGGCGGCGTTTTGCAGTTCGCGCACGTTGCCCGGCCAGGTGTGACGCAACAGCAAGGCGCGTTGTGCCGGTTGCAGTTCATGGGGTGGCAGACCGTGGCGGGCGCTGGCTTCATCGGCGTAGTGCTGGAACAGCAGCAGCGCATCTTCGCCGCGTTCGCGCAGCGGCGGAATGCGCAGCGGCGCAACATTGAGGCGGTAATACAGGTCGGCGCGGAAACGGCCCTGATCGGCAGCCTGGCGAAGGTCTTCCTTGGTTGCGGCGATGACGCGGATGTCCAGCGGGATCAGTTGATTGCCGCCGAGTCGTTCGACGACGCGCTCCTGCAACATGCGCAGCAATTTGACCTGCACGTCCAGGCTCATGCTCTCGATTTCATCGAGAAACAGCGTGCCGCCGTTGGCGAATTCGAACTTGCCGATCCGGCGCTTTTGCGCGCCGGTGAATGCGCCGGGTTCATGGCCGAACAGTTCGCTTTCCACCACCGATTCGGCCAGTGCGCCGGCGTTGATTGCCACGAACGGGCCGTTGCGGCGGCTGGACAAGTCATGGAGGGCGCGGGCCACCACTTCTTTGCCGGCGCCGGTTTCGCCGAGAATCAGCACATCAGCCTTGGTCGCCGCCAGCGCGCCGATCTGCTCGCGCAGACGCAACATTGGCGTCGAATGCCCGACCAGCCGCGCGCTCAGCTCATTGCGATCGCTGAGGGCCAGACGCAGGCTGCGGTTATCCAGCACCAGACGGCGCAAGGCGAGAGCGCGGCGCACGCTGTCGAGCAGCGCGTCGCTGGCGAAGGGTTTTTCAAGAAAATCGTAAGCGCCAGCGCGCATCGCCTGCACGGCCAGCGGTACGTCGCCGTGGCCGGTAATCAGCAACACCGGCAGCTCCGGGTCCTGTGCGTGCAATTCGCTCAGCAGTTCGAGGCCATCCATGCCCGGCATGCGAATATCGCTGACCACCACGCCCGGCCAGTCACGCTCCAGTTGCGCGGCCAGACCTTTGGCTTCAGACAAGGGCAGGATTTTCAGGCCGGCCAGATCCAGCGTCTGGCCGAGGGCCTGACGCAGGTGCGGATCGTCGTCGATCAACACCACCTGAATGCGATTGTCGATGGTCATGCACTTCGGTCCTCGGAGGGTTGCAGGCTGACCCCGGGCGCGCCGGCGCGCAGCCGCAGGGTAATCAGAGCGCCACCTTGCTTGTGGTTGGCGAACGACAGTTCACCGCCGAAGGCGCGCATCAGCGTTTCACAAATGGCCAGGCCCAGACCCAGACCCTGGGTGCGGGTCTTGGTGGTGTAGAAGGGCTCGCTGGCGCGGCCGAGGGCTTCCATGCAGAACCCCGGGCCGTTGTCGCGAATGTACAGATTGACGCCGTCGGCAGTGGATTCGGCACTCAGCCAGAGTTTGCGCGGCGGACCTTTTTCCGTCAGGGCGTCGAGGGCATTGGCGAGCAGGTTACCGAGGACTTGGCGCAGACGGGTTTCACCGGCCTCGACCCACAGTGTGGCGGCGGGTAGGTCGCGGATCAGTTCGACCTCCATGCTGCGCCGACGCTTGGCGAGCAGGGCCAGCGCATCGTCGAGCGCCGGTTGCAGGGCGACGCTTTCCGGGGCGTGGCGGTCGCGCCGGGCGAAGGCGCGCAGGTGGGCGATGATCGAGGCCATGCGCCCGGTCAGTTCGCTGATCAGCTTGAGATTGCCGCGCGCGTCGTCGGTGCGTTGATGATCGAGCAACACCTCGGCGTTTTCCGCGTAGCTGCGGATCGCCGCCAGCGGCTGATTGAGTTCGTGGCTGATGCTCGCCGACATCGTCCCCAGCGCCGACAGTTTGCCGGCCTGAACCAGATCATCCTGCGCGCGGACCAATTCCTGCTGGGCGGTTTCGCGTTCGAGCACTTCCTGCTTCAGCCGTCGGTTGAGGCCTTCGAGATCGCTGGTGCGCTCGGCGACCCGACCTTCCAGCTCACGCCGCGCCTTGGCCTCGAAGGCGATGCGCTCCAGATAATGCCGCCGGCGCTGCATCATCAAACCCACCAGCAACATCACCACCAGCAACGTGGCGCCGCCAATCGCGACGACGGTGCGCACCGGGCGGTCGATCAGCGTCCGTGGTGCGAGGATGCTGACGCTCCAGCCAGTTTCGGCGATGTCGTGGGTCTGGATCAGCCAGGCGTCGGTGCTGAGGTTCAGCGGCCGCGGCTCGCGCGTCGGGTACGGCTGAATCGCGGTGATTGCCGAGCGTTCGCTGTCGCTCAGAATGCGTGTCGAGCGGAATCGCCATTCCGGCCGCGAGGTGAGGATGACCACGCCATTGTGGTCGGTGACCAACAGTTGTTCCGGGGTTTTGCCCCACAGGCTTTCGGTGTGGTCGAGGTCGACTTTGATCACCAGCACGCCGATGATTTTTTCGCCGTTGCGCACGGCAGCAGCGAAAAAGTACCCGCGTTTGGCCGACGTCGTGCCGAGGCCGAAGAAACGCCCGAGGCGCCCGGCCATGGCTTCACTGAAATACGGGCGGAAGGAGAAATTGCGGCCGACGAAGCTGTCATGTTTATCCCAGTTCGACGCCGCCAGCGTCTGGCCGCTGGTGTCCATCAGGTACATCACTTCCGCGCCGGTCTGCGCGGCGATGTTCTTCAGCAGGCGATTGGCATTGCCTTGGGTGACACCGTCATCCGGCGCGCCAAGCACGGCACGCAGCGCCGGCAAGTCGCCGAGAATCTGCGGCAACACCTCGTAGCGGTGCAGGGTGCCGAGCAGGTTGGCGACGTACAGATCGAGGGTCTGGCGGTTCTGCCCCGCCAGTTCGCTGCGGTAATAGCGCTCGGCGAGATGTTCCAGCGGCCACAACAGCGGCGCCAGACACAGCGCAAGCAGGGCAAGGCTGCGCCAGCGGGGTCTGCGGGGAAGAGTCGGTTTCATGAGCCGGTTGCGCCTGAAGTAACAGGCGCATTATGCCCGGGCTCAGGCGAAGACGTCAGCGTCCTTGAGCAGCACGGCGGCCTGGTCCTTGGCCGACAGCTTCGGCGCTTCGTCCAGTTGCCAGTCGATGCCCAGCGCCGGGTCGTCCCAGCGGATGCTGCGTTCGGACGATGGATCGTAGTAGTTGGTGGTCTTGTAAAGAAATTCGGCGAACTCGCTCAGCACTACAAAACCATGGGCGAAACCTTCCGGCACCCACAACTGACGATGATTTTCCGCCGACAGCCGCACCGCCACCGATTTGCCGAAGTGCGGCGAGCTGCGACGGATATCAACGGCCACGTCCAGCACTTCGCCGAACGTCACGCGCACCAGTTTGCCCTGGGTGTTCTGCAATTGGTAATGCAGGCCACGCAGCACGCCTTTTTGCGAGCGCGAGTGGTTGTCCTGAACGAATTGTGTATCGAGGCCGGTCGCGTCCTGGAACGCCTTGGCGTTGAAACTCTCGTAGAAGAAACCGCGCTCGTCACCAAACACCTTGGGTTCGATGATCAGAACACCGGGCAGATCGGTGGTGATTACATTCATGAGGATTTCCGTAGTCAGGTATGAATGGCCGTCATTCTTGCTCAAAGTGCCGCGCGGTGCGAGCGCGGATGACGTGGTCGAATTAATCGACCTCACCGAAATACCAGCGTTCTTCTTCATGAATCTGGCCTTCCCAGTTTTCAACCTTGTAGCGTAAGCCTCGTTCACCCATGCCGGGTGGCAGGACGAGTCCCCATTCCTGAGCCAGGCTTCTACCGGTTTCAACTTCTTCGCTGTCAGCCAAAGGGATATGACCGCGATGGTATTCGAGGTCTGTATAGATACAGATTTCGCTGGAAAACATGCCCGGAACACAAATGGCTGCAACAACCCGGCAGTTGATGGCGTTCGCTGGACGTGACATGCGCAGACGATGTGCTGCGTCGACCATGTGCTGCGCGCATTGCCTTTTCAGCTCGGCGGTTGCCTGTTTTCCTTCCACCAACGACATGTGGATCGGAATTTTCCAGTTGCAGTATTTACTTTCCTGGGTCAGGCCGGCTGGAAAATACCCATCGAAGTCAGCGGCCCAGTTAGCCAAGGCGCGTAGTCGGCGAGGGATGTTGCGAACCTTTTTATTCGTAAGGGCGAGGCGACGGAAGGACATGACGAGGATTGCATCCTGCGTGGAAATTCAGCACGCAGGTTGCCCAGAGTTGCACGGAAACTCAATCTGAAAGTCCTGTGTGAAATTTTCCAGCGACGCTCTCGCTACGGCGTTGCCGCATCCAACTGCTTTGTCGTTGTGATAAAGAGTTGCGCATCGCCGGAAGCAATGGCGATATAAGCGCCTAATAAAATTTCAGGGGTCGTTCCATGCCGCTCGCCACGTTGATTCACCGCGCCAGTTTGCCCAGCCCGCAGGTTTCGCAGGAGCAAGCGCAGCAATGGCTGGCGGAGCATTACGGGCTCAGCGGCGCTCTTCACGCACTCGGCAGCCAGCAGGATCTCAATTACCGCGTCGACAGCCCGCGTGGGCGCTTTGTGATGAAAATCTGCCGCGGCGATTACGCACTGGTGGAGTTGCAAGCCCAGCACGCGGGTCTGAAATATCTGGCCGAGCACTCGGCAATAGCAGTGCCGCGCGTCATTGCGGCGAAAAACGGCGAGGACTTGCTGACGCTGCAGGCCGACGGTGAATTGGTACATGTGCGGCTGCTCGATTACATCGAGGGCCAGTCCCTGACGCACCTCGATCATCTCGGCCGCAAGGTAGTGGCAGACTTCGGCCGGCTGTGCGGTGAGATGGATCTGGCGCTGGCCGGGTTCGATCACCCGGGTCTCGCGCGCACCTTGCAGTGGGACGCGCGCCACGCCAGTGCGCTGATCGAGCATCTCCTGCCGGTGATCAAGGACGTGCAGCAGCGCACCCTGATTGCCGAGGCTGCCGAACAGGCCGAGCGCCGCTTGCAGCCGCTGCAGGACAAGCTGCCGGTGCAGGCGATCCACATGGACATCACCGATGACAATGTCGTCTGGGCGCGCGATGCCCAGCGTCACTGGCAGTTGCAGGGCGTGATCGATTTCGGTGATCTGGTGCGCACCTGGCGCATCACCGATCTGTCAGTCACTTGCGCTGCGTTGCTGCATCACGCCGACGGCGATCCGTTTGTCATCCTCCCGGCGGTGCAGGCCTACCATGCGGTCAATCCGCTGCAATATGAAGAATTGCAGGCGCTGTGGCCGTTGATCGTCGCGCGCGCGGCCGTGCTGGTACTCAGTGGCGAGCAGCAGGTCAGCATCGATCCGACCAACAGCTACAGCCGCGACAACCTCAGCCATGAATGGGAAATTTTCCGTGTCGCCACCTCGGTGCCGTTGGCGCTGATGGAAGCGGCGATCCTGACCTTGGTGGGGCACAGCCTGCCGGCGATCGACAGTGGCGATTTCGCAACGTTGCTGCCGGGACTGGTCGGCCGCGAGTTTGCCCTGATCGACCTGGGTGTGCTGAGCCCGCATTTCGAGGCCGGTAATTGGGAACAGGCGGGCGTCGACCAGCGTCTGCTGGATGAAGCCGCGGCCGTGCATGGCCTCGCGGCGAGCCGTTACGGCCAGTATCGATTGTCACGCACACAGCCTGACAGCGCCGTCGAGCCGCAAACCTTCCCGCTGCATGTCGAACTGCGTGTTCCCCATGGCTGCGTCGTGCAAGCGCCGTTCGCCGCTGTCCTGCGCGAGACGGCTGACGGCGCGCTGTGTCTGGACGGCCCGCAGCTCAGCGTGCGGCTTTGGGGCATGACGACCTCGCTGCCAAGTGGTTCGACGCTGGCCAAGGGGCAGGCGCTGGGCTCGGTCAGCGGACCGTTGCTGGTGCAACTTTGCCGTGACGCACAAATTCCGGCGCCGTTGTTCTGTACACCATCGCGTGCAGCGGCATGGCAGGCCCTGTGTCCTTCGCCGGCCGCGGTGCTGGGGCTCGCCTGTGATGCCGAGCCGGAACTGGACGGCAAAACCCTGCTTGAGCGGCGCGACGCCAGTTTCGCCCGTACGCAAAAACACTATTACGTCGACCCGCCGCGCATCGAGCGCGGCTGGCGCAATCATCTGATCGACATGCAGGGCCGTTCCTATCTCGACATGCTCAACAACGTCGCGGTGCTCGGTCACGGTCACCCGCGCATGGCGGCGGTGGCGGCGCGGCAGTGGTCGCTGCTCAACACCAATTCGCGGTTCAACTATGCGGCGGTCGCCGAGTTTTCCGAACGCCTGCTGAAGCTGGCGCCGGAAGGCATGGATCGGGTGTTTCTGGTCAACAGCGGCAGCGAGGCCAACGATCTGGCGATTCGTCTGGCCTGGGCTTACAGCGGCGGGCGCGACATGCTCAGCGTGCTGGAGGCCTATCACGGCTGGACGGTGGGCGCCGATGCGGTATCGACTTCCATTGCCGACAACCCCAGAGCCCTCGAAAGCCGTCCGGATTGGGTGCATCCGGTGACCGCGCCGAATACTTATCGCGGTGAATTCCGTGGTCGCGATTCAGCGCCGGATTACGTGCGCAGCGTTGAACAGCAATTACACAAACTGGCTGAGCAAAAGCGCCAATTGGCCGGGTTCATTTGCGAGCCGGTGTACGGCAACGCCGGTGGCATTTCGCTGCCGCCGGGGTATCTGCAACAGGTCTATGCATTGGTGCGCGCCCGGGGCGGCGTGTGCATCGCCGACGAAGTACAGGTCGGTTACGGGCGCATGGGCCATTTCTTCTGGGGCTTTGAAGAACAGGGCGTGGTGCCGGACATCATCACCATGGCCAAGGGCATGGGCAACGGCCAGCCACTGGGCGCGGTGATCACGCGGCGGGAGATCGCCGAGGCGCTGGAGGCCGAGGGCTATTTCTTCTCGTCGGCGGGCGGCAGTCCGGTCAGTTGCCAGATCGGCATGGCGGTGCTGGATGTCATGGAAGAAGAAAAACTCTGGGAAAACGCCCAGGTGGTCGGTGGCCATTTCAAGGCGCGGCTCGAAGCGTTGATCGATAAACATCCGCACGCGGGAGCGGTGCATGGTTCGGGGTTTTATCAGGGGCTTGAACTGATCCGCAACCGCGACACGCTGGAACCAGCGACCGAAGAGACCGCGCTGCTGTGCGATCGCCTGCGTGAGCTGGGGATCTTCATGCAGCCGACCGGTGATGATCTGAACATTCTCAAGATCAAGCCGCCGATGGTCACATCGCGTCAAAGCGTGGATTTCTTCGTGGATATGCTCGACCGGGTGTTCAGCGAAGGCCTGTAAGCGCTGCAAATCCCCTGTGGGAGCGAGCCTGCTCGCGAAAGCTATCGATCAATCGACATCATTGTTGACTGTGAGACCGCCTTCGCGAGCAGACTCGCTCCCACCGTTATTTTAGGTTGTGAGTTCGATTTGTATCGGTATTTTTAGGTTTTATTTCGACATAAGGCGTTTCAAGTGCTTCTAAAGCCGATATTTATCGGCTATAAAGTCGCCATTGCTCCGGCATGGCGATCGCTTGTCCGGTGCGCGCGTTTATTTTTCGGTCGACTTTCCGACCGTCGAAGCACCTGCCCGGAGATGATTCATGAGCCGTATCGTTACCGTTGCCGCCACTCAGATGGCCTGTTCGTGGGATCTGCACGCCAACCTCGAAATCGCTGAAAGACTGGTGCGTGAAGCTGCTGCCAAAGGCGCGCAGATCATCCTGATTCAGGAATTGTTCGAGGCGCCGTACTTCTGCCAGAAACCCAACCCGGATTACCTGCAATTGGCGACGACGGTCGAGGACAACGTTGCAATCAAGCATTTCCAGAACATCGCCAAAGAGCTGCAAGTGGTACTGCCGATCAGCTTCTACGAACTGGCCGGGCGTGCGCGGTTCAACAGCATCGCGATCATCGATGCCGACGGCAGCAACCTCGGGATTTATCGTAAAAGCCACATTCCGGACGGTCCCGGCTATCACGAGAAGTACTACTTCAACCCCGGCGATACCGGTTTCAAAGTGTGGAACACCCGTTACGCAAAAATCGGCGTGGGCATCTGCTGGGATCAGTGGTTCCCGGAAGCCGCGCGCAGCATGGCGTTGCAGGGCGCGGAAATCCTGTTTTATCCGACCGCGATCGGCAGCGAACCGCACGACCAGACGATTTCCTCGCGCGACCATTGGCAGCGTGTGCAACAGGGCCACGCCGGGGCCAACCTGATGCCGCTGATCGCCAGCAACCGCATCGGCCGCGAAGAACAGGACGGTTATGACATCACGTTTTACGGCTCCTCATTCATTGCCAACCAGTTCGGCGAAAAAGTGCAGGAGCTGAATAAAACCGAAGAAGGTATTCTTGTGCACACTTTCAACCTCGACGAGCTCGAACACATTCGCAGCGCGTGGGGTTCATTCCGTGACCGCCGTCCGAACCTGTACGGTGCGTTGAAAACCCTCGACGGTTCCCTGGAGTCCTGATCCCGATGACCACCTTGAAAAGCACCCCGCGCGCCGACGGCTTCTACATGCCGGCCGAGTGGGCAGCGCAAACCCAGACCTGGATGATCTGGCCCGAGCGCCCGGACAACTGGCGCCTGGGCGGCAAACCGGCGCAGGCCGCACACGCCGCGGTAGCCAAAGCCATCGCCCGTTTCGAACCGGTGACGGTGGCGGTCTCCGCCGGCCAATATGAAAACGCCCGCGCGCGCCTCGACGTGCCGAATATCCGCGTCGTCGAGATGTCCAGCGACGATGCCTGGGTGCGCGACAGCGGCCCGACTTTCGTCATCAACAACAGCGGCGAAGTGCGCGGCGTGAACTGGGATTTCAATGCCTGGGGCGGCTTCGATGGCGGCCTGTATGCGCCTTGGAATCGTGATTCGCAGGTCGGCGGCAAGATCCTCGAGATTGAACGCAGCCCGCGTTACCGAACCGAAGGTTTTGTGCTCGAAGGCGGTTCGATTCACGTTGACGGCGAAGGCACGCTGATTACCACTGAAGAGTGCCTGCTCAACCGCAACCGTAATCCGCACCTGAGCCGCGAAGAAATCGAAGCGGTGCTCAGCGCCAATCTGGCTGTGGACAAGATCATCTGGCTGCCGGATGGCCTGTTCAACGATGAAACCGACGGCCATGTGGATAACTTCTGCTGCTATGTGCGTCCGGGCGAAGTGTTGCTGGCCTGGACGGACGATCCGCAGGATCCGAACTACCCGCGCTGCCAGGCTGCGATGAACGTGCTGCAAAGCAGCACCGACGCCAAGGGCCGCCCGTTCACGGTGCACAAGATGCCGATTCCAGGGCCGCTGTACGCGACCGAGGAAGAGTGCGCCGGCGTCGATCCGGTCGACGGCACCCAGGAACGCAACCCGTCCGCGCGCCTGGCCGGTTCCTACGTCAACTTCCTGATCGTCAACGGCGGCATCATCGCGCCGAGCTTCGACGATCCAATGGATGCGCCAGCGCGGGAAATCCTGCAGAAGCTGTTCCCGCAGCACGAAGTGGTGATGGTGCCCGGCCGCGAACTGTTACTGGGCGGGGGCAATATTCACTGCCTTACCCAACAGCAACCGGCGCCGCACAAAGAGTGAGTTGAGTCGTAACAGCCTGAGTTGACAGGTAAAAAAGCCTGACGTTTTTTAACGTGCCGGTCAGGAACACCAAGCCCGCAGCCCGAAAGGACCGCGGGCTTTTTTTGTCTCCATTGGTCGCCCGGGCAAAAAGCTTGGCATAGCTCTTGTATTGCTTCTGTTGCACTAGGGAGGGAGAAGAACTTCAACAGTTCTGTCATGAATCTTGGATAACGTAGCCGCTCACGAACGGGAGAGAGCGCTGAAATGAACGCCGAAGTGAACGTAATCAGCGAGCGGACTTTGCATCCCATGGCCGTTAACGGCGAAACGCTCCAGCGTGTGGCGCACTGGTTGAAATCCAATGGAACGCGTCAGATCAGAGAACCTGATCCGCGCCGGATGATGATCGAGCGCTATCCCGCTGACCTGTTCAGCGAGGCCGAACTGGATGCGTTGTGGGCTGTGATGGAAGGATAAGAAGAACAACAGGGATCGGAAAAAGCGCTGCCGGGAAGGCGGCGCTTTTTTATGCCCGACACAAAACGAGTGTAGAAGTGAGCCTGCTCGCGATAGCGGTCTGCCAGTCGACAATATTGCAACAGGCAGACCGCTATCGCGAGCAGGCTCACCCCTACTGTTCAAAACTCCCTGCTCAACCTTGGTTTTCTGCAACAGCCTAGCTAAGAATTTACGTTTCTTAGACGATTTCTGCCTATTTAAAGACGATTCTTGAAATTGACACATTGTTCAGGCCGCGGCTACGATTCGGCCCAACGCCTGTGGCTAACCGCCATGACTCAAAATAAGGAGCAGGCCCGCCATGACTTGTCGTCGGCGGGTCTTTTTGTTTCGGGGTGAATACAAGAGTGCAAAAGCGCCGTTTCAGCCGTTCGACACAGCGCGTTTCAACCCGTAATAAGGAAAACAAAATGTTGAACAAGCGAATCAGTCTGATCGCACTGGGGATGTTGAGTGCTACACAGGCCATGGCTAACGACCAGGCCGAATCCAAGGGTTTCGTTGAAGACAGCAGTCTGAAAGTGCTGCTGCGCAACGCCTACATCAATCGTGATTACAAAGACGGTCGTCCGGACAAAGCCGAGTGGGGCCAGGCGGCGATCGGGACGTTCTCGTCCGGCTTCACCCAAGGCACCGTGGGTGTCGGCGTTGACGCCTTTGGTCTGTACGCGCTGCGTCTGGACGGCGGCAAGGGTCGCACCGGCGCGCAAGGTATCGACTTCTTCAAACAGGAAAACGATGGTCGCGCGGCCCATGACATCGCCAAGGGCGGCGCAGCGGTCAAATTCCGTGTGTCCAACACCGTGCTGACTTACGGTGACCAGATGCCGGCCTTGCCGGTGCTGAGCTACGACAACGTGCGTCTGCTGCCGGAAAGCTACACCGGTACCTTGATCACGTCGCGCGAGATCAAAGGTCTGGAACTGAACGCCGGGCGTTTCACCGCCGAATCGCGCAAGAGCGATGAAGGCCGTGACAGCGGCGGTCTGAAAGCGATCAACGTGTTGGGCGGCAGCTATCAGTTCACCGAACACTTCAAAGGCGCGCTGTACGCCTCCGATGTTGAAGACGTCTTGAAGAAACAGTACGTGAACGCCAACTACGTATTGCCTTTCAACAAGGACCAGTCGCTGACCCTGGACTTCAACGGTTATCGCACCAAGCTGGACAACTCGTATGTCCGAGAAAACGGTGTAACCGGCGACGACAACAAGATCTGGAGCCTGGCAGCGACCTTCGCCACC
Source organism: Pseudomonas granadensis (assembly GCF_900105485.1). GTDB lineage: Bacteria > Pseudomonadota > Gammaproteobacteria > Pseudomonadales > Pseudomonadaceae > Aquipseudomonas > Aquipseudomonas granadensis. The sequence goes on from NZ_LT629778.1 coordinate 5,928,802, forward strand.
GGCCCGCACTCGTTCACCGTGGCGCACCAGCGTTCCACCGGCGACAGCAACCTCGGTTACGCCTACGGCGGCTATCAGAAAGATCAGGGGCGTGTCGGCGACGGTGGTAACTCCATCTACCTGGCCAACTCCTACTGGTCCGACTTCAACGCCGAAGACGAACGCAGCTGGCAGTTGGGCTACGGCCTGGACTTCGGCGCATTCGGCGTACCGGGTCTGAGCTACAACTTCGCGTACGTACGTGGCGACAACATCACCACGTCGACCAGCGAAGGCGGCACCGAGCGCGAGATTTTCAACCAGGTCAAGTACGTCGTGCAAAGCGGCCCGGCCAAAGACCTCAGCGTGAAACTGCGCAGCTCGCTCCTGCGCGTATCGCAGAAATCCAGCGAATACAACGTCAGCGGCAACGAGCTGCGTGTGTTCGTCGACTACCCGATCAACATCTTCTGATGATCGGGCTGTAACGAAAATGAGAAAACCCCGATTCGTTCGGGGTTTTTTTTCGCCGGTTTTTCGACAAAAAAACGAAAAAACCCGTGTTTCTGTCATGTAAAAGTTGTTTTTCAAGCGCTGCAGGTGCCGTTTCAAACAGCGCTTCAAATGCCTGAAATTCTTTCTCATGGACGCAAATTCTCCACCTAATAGATTAGGCCGCTCAACGCAGCGGAGATTTGGGTAATGATCGTTTTGAACAGAGAAGTGGGCGAATCGCTACGGCGCGACAAATATGTCAACGTCCAGGGTGGTGACTTCAATCTCTACGGTCATTTTGCCGACTTCGTCAGATTGACCAAAAGTTGGGAAAACATGGAGCCTGACAGCTACTACGGTCAGGCCGAAGCCGGCATGCGTTACCGTCGTTACAGCGACTTCGAATACAACCCGAAGACTCGCGAACTGAAGCAACTCGAACATCGCGCTTACGTGCAGTCGAAGGAAAACAACGCCTACGTCGGTGGCGTCGTGCGGCACTTCCAGGACTTCTCCGAGGAAGTGATGAATTCGCCGGTGATGCGCAGCCTGATCGACACGGACTTCGAAGTGTATAAAAGCGTACTACCGGAAGAGCTGCACGATGAAATCTGGCAGTGCCAGATCCATCAGATCCGCATCGAGATCAAACCCGGCAAACAACTGGAAATCACCCCGGAAGGCATTCACTGCGACGGCTACCCGTTCAGCGGTGTGCATTTCTGGGGGCGCAATAACGTCGAGGGTGCGGAGAGTCGTTTGTACGACATCCACGAGCATCAACTGGCGTCGACCACTTACCAGGAAATTCTCGACACCACCTATTTCCTCGACCGTGACATGCGCCACTACGTGACCCCGGCGCGCAATACGCACACCCATGCCATGGCATTCCGGCAGATTCTGGCGATTTCCTTCTCGCGGCCCGGGACCGCTTTCGACATTGTTCGCTAATCAGATCACCCCAGTCGACGGCGTCGAGTGCTCAACGCCCGTGGTGTTGCGCCGCGCCACCGCCAAGGATGCGCAGCGCATGGAGCGCTTTTTCCGTCAGTTCGACGAAGTGTCGTTCTGCGAATGGCAGGACGCCAAGTGCCTGCGCGGCGTGCTGATCCAGAAAACCACCACGGCCTATCTGGCGTTCGACGTTGCCGGCGAAATCGTCGGCGCGGTGTTGGGTGGCATGCTCGGTAGCCGCGGCACCATCAATCACTTGGCGGTCAGCCCGCGCTATCGCAGCCAGGGCGTCGGTCAACGGCTGGTTGAAGCGGCGTCATCCGACATGAAACGGGTCGGGGTGTTGCGGATGTTTCTGTTCGTCGACGATGCTAACCTCGCGGGCAAGCGTTTTTGGGCAGCCCAGGGTTTTTGCGAGCCTCACGGCGAACGGACATTTGAGAGGGACCTATGAATGAAACGTCCGGCAGTGCGCCGTTGATGGCCGACCATCAGCCGTCGCGCACGTTTGCCGAAGCCAGCCCGGTGGTCGCCGGGTATTTCACGGTGGCGTTCGTGTTCGGCCTGATGGCTGTGAATGCCGGGCTGCCGATGTGGCTGCCGGTAGCGATGTGCTTGTTCGTGTATGCCGGCGCTTCGCAATTCGCCGCGCTGGCGCTGATCTCCAGCGGCGCATCGCTGACCACCATCGTGCTGACGACTTTTCTGATCAATGCGCGGCACATGCTGATGTCGGTGTACATGGCCAAAGCCTTGCGTGCGCTCGGCCTGAGCCGCATGGAGCGCTGGTGTTACGCTGGTGGCCTGACCGATGAATCCTTTGCGTTTCACAGCGTCAAGCTCGGTACAGGCGCCCCCGTCAACGTGCGTTATCTGATCGGTTTCAACCTGTTCTGCCACACCTCTTGGGTGCTCGGTGGCCTGCTCGGCGCGGTGTGCGCGCAGTACGCCGCGCACCTGATCAAATATCAGCTCGACTACGCCCTGACTGCCATGATGCTTTACGTGCTGGTGTCGCTGTGCAACACACGCAACAAACTCATCGCTGCCGCTGCTGCGGTGGTTTGCATGGGCGCGTTGAGCCTGATGGGCAGTTCGCCGTTCAATGTGTTTATCGCCACGTTTGTGGGCTGCGGAGTCGGTGTATGCCTGACCAAACGTTCCTGATCCTGGTGGTCGCGCTGATGATGGCGGTGACGTTCCTGCCGCGCGCGCTGCCGCTGCAAATCAACACCGAACACTGGCCGCCGTTTATCGCGCGGGCATTGGAGTACTTGCCGGTGGCGATCGTCGCCGCGATCAGCCTGACCCCCTTGTTGATCAAGGACCGGCAGATACAGCTCGATCGCCCGGAATTCTATGCCGCGATTCCGACGTTGCTATGTGCGTATTTCAGCAAAAACCTCTTTCTCAGTGTGGCGGTGGGGACGGCTGCGTACATTGCGCTCGGCTCGTTCATGTAACGGCAAGTCGACGACATCGCTCAACGCCTGGCTCGACAACTCCGGATTGTTCACCGCCAGGCGCACCTCGAGGAAATCCTCGAAACCGGGGAAAATCGTCAGGCCGTTTTTCTGCGCGGCCTCACGCGAAACCATGCCCACCGCGTCCATTTGCGTGATCAACGACAGCGTCAAAGTTTCACTGCACGAATAAACCATGCGTTGGCCATTCTCGTGATTGCCCAGACCTGCATCGAGAAAGCGCAAAAAGCTGTGGGAATACGGACAATCTTCCGCAGGACGCACCTGAAACTTGTTGCCCAGCAAGGTCAGCGGATCGTTTTCCTGGCCACAATGCGCACCGACCACCTGGACCTGCACCTCCGGCAGCACAATGCTCGGCAAACCCGGGCGCTGCGGACCGATCAACACCGCCAGATCGAAATCTTCATTTTTCAGCTTGCTGAGATTCTCCATCGACTCGGCGTAGCTGAACTCCATCTGATAATCCGGAAACACCTCGATCAGACGCCCGATCATGCGCCGGTTGAAGTCGGGTGCCAGGGTATTGTTCAACGCCACCTTCAACGTGCGCTGCCCCGGCACTTTCAACGCCGCGACTTTTTCTTCCATCTGTCGCGTCGCGATCAACACCTTGTCGATGTAAGGCGTGAGCTCCGTGCCTTGCGGCGTCAGCGTCAGACCTTTGTTGGAACGTCGAAACAAACGAAAACCGAACTGTTCTTCGACCTTGTTCAACTGCGCGGCCAACGCCTGCACGGTCAGACACGAATGGTCCGCTGCGGCCGACAACGAGCCGGTCTGCACGATGCGCATCAGGTTGCGTAAGGTTCTGCTATCCATGGGTAATGCCCTCTGAAATGGGCTGGGTATTGTTGTGTACGAGACGACCGAACCGGCGCCATATGCTGGCTATATTCCTGTACCTGAGCATAGTTGTCGCGGATTTAGTAGCGAATTGATTTCCCCGCCGATGGCTGGAGGCTGACAGAGGATCGGGGTTTTTGGTGGGGTGGGGGTGATGGGGGTCAAGGGAAGGGTGAGGATTTTGCAGAAAGCGTACGGCCCGTCTCGTCTAGAGGGTCATTCGTATGTGTATTAAATTAAGCGTCTACTACAGATATGTACTAACCTGAAGGCACACAGTTTATGGGAGGCAACTGATGCCAACGTCATCCATTGTTTTAAGTCCACGGGAACAACTCGCCGCCCCCGAAGCCGGCCGCGTTGCGCTGAAGTTTTTCTTCAATCTCATGGAGCACTGGGGCTGCAGCGCCGAGCAGCAACGCACCTTACTTGGCGGCGTCGGCAACACCACGTTCTACAAATACAAGCACCTGCCACCCAATATCCGTTTGCCCCACGACACCCTTGAGCGCATCTCCTATCTGATGGGCATTCACAAAGCGTTGAGCATCATCTTCAGCAACAGCCGCGAACGCGCCTATACCTGGGTCAGCAGCCCGAACACGGCAGCACCATTCAATGGCAAGACGGCGCTGGATTACATGCTGGCGGGGAGGGTGATCGACATCGCCGATGTGCGCCGCTACCTCGACGGAGTGCGCGGTTGAAAACCCCGGCGCTGGTCGATGTGCCATGGCCGCGGGCGTATCGCATCGTCAACAGCAGCTTCCCGCCGATTGCCCTGTTCGAAGACGTCCTCGACCCCGAAGACCTCGAAATCGCCTACGCCATCGAAGCGCTGACCAACGATCGCCTGATCGAACAGGCCGGCGTACTCGCCCGCGTACGCCCCGAAGATCGCCTGTCCGGCCCCGGCTCCAGCCCGGTGATGGCCGCCTTCACCCACGTCGGCAAACGCAGCCGTTTCAGCGACGGCAGCTTCGGCGTCTACTACGCCGCGAGCAGCCAGGCAGCGGCGATTGCCGAGACCTGTTTTCACCAGGAGCGTTTTCTCGCTGCGACGCAGGAAGCCGATCTTGAGTTGACCATGCGCACTTACGTCAATCGAGTGGTCAAGCCGCTGCATGATGTTCGCCATGGCTTTGAAAGCCTGCATCAGCCTGACCCGGAAGCGTACGGCCCATCGCAAGCATTCGCGCGGCAGCTGCGCGACGCCGAGTCGTGGGGCTTGCTCTATAACAGCGTGCGATTGGCTGGGCACGAGTGTATTGCAGCGCTTCGGCCGCCGGCGGTTTCGATTCCGAAGCAGGGGAAGCATTTGCGGTATGTGTGGAGTGCGAGCGAGCGCAAGATTTCGATTGTGTTTGAGATTAGTCAGGTTTGAGCGCAAAAAGCCCTCGCATTGACGCGAGGGCTTAATGTGGCGAGTTACGTCAATGGCTGACTGGCGGCGCATCCAGAACTTTCACAACATCATCGATCAGCGCCTTGCTCAACTCCTGCAAATACTGCGAGGCATAGGCGTGGAGATCAGGATCTCGAGAAATCGTGGAGTCCGCAGTGAGAAGCTTTGAAATGTGCAGCAGGTGCGAGGCATGTGATAAAGCGGCAACCACCGGTACGCCCCGGTTGGTGCGAAACATCGCCTGATTGGACTGAAAGGAAAAATGCGTGAGGCCGGGTAATTTCAGATCGAGGAGATTGGTCATTGCGCTTCACCGTTCGAGTGAAAGTGAAGCGAGGTGAACGGTTTCGCGAAGCAGCGTATTGCGGGTGGATCGATGGCATTCATCTGTGAAACTCCCTGTTTCAAATGAGAGCTGCCAATTCGTTATCAGGCGAATGGGTGGCAGCTACGCGCAGGCTGATAAACCGGAGATACAGGAACCCGGCAGACCCGAAAGTCTCCCACGCATAGCCGCCATTGCACGGTAATGCAGACACAAAAAAGCGCCGGCAATCGTGATTTGGGGCGCTGGTGCGCCTGTATCTTACGCGGGTTATCAGGCCCGGTCGCTGAATTGGCAGCGACGGGATTGACGGTAGCTCGACAGGAGCAACTGCGCAATCATGGCCGAGTGCTGGCCTTGAGCGGTTATTTACCCATGCAACAATTTTGTTGCATATGCATCAGATATGTTGCACATTCGCTCTACCGAAACAGCGAGTGATGCACATGAAGTACAGCGAGTTTCGGCGATGGTTGAAAGCCCATGGCGTTGAGTTCCAAGCCGGCAAGGGCAGCCATTTCAAGGTTTCCTTGAATGGCAAATCAACTGTGTTTCCCGATCACGGAGCCAAGGAAATGGGCGAAGGGTTGAGAAAAACGATAATAAAACAGTTGGGCCTAAAGGATTGAGGCCCAGCTGTACCCATGAGAGGAAGCGTGATGTTCGAATACGCCTTGGATGTTCACGAAGAGCCGGGCAGCGTCTGGCTGACTTGTGCTGCTATTCCAGAGATGCACGCTGTCGGCGACACTCGGGGGGAGGCATTGACTACCGCCATCGATGCGATTGAGACGGCATTTTCCATCTATGTGGATGATCGCCGGTTGATCCCAACTGCTCACACAGGAGAGCAGGAAAATGATGTTGTGTTGCGCCTTCCTGCACTGACTGCCGCGAAAGTTGCGCTTTGGAATTCGCTATTGGAGTCAGGTGTCAGCAAAGCCGAACTGGCGCGTCGTCTTGGTGTGCAACGGCCCCAGGTCGATCGGCTAGTTGATTTCCTGCACCACTCCAAAATCGAGAATGTCGAGCGCGCTTTGCAGCAGTTAGGGCGGCGGATTTCTTTATCGGTGGAGGCGGCGTAGTTCAGCATTTACATTAGAAGGATCGCCATCTGAGGCAGTTCGGAGCGTAGCGTCCAAATATGACGCGGTCTCTGCGTCGTTTTCGAGCGTTCACTACTGACAAGCAGGCAGAGTTCAGCGGCTCGGCGGCAACCTTCCAAAGCGACTTGTAAGAGGGATAAACGATGGATCGTGAGAAGGAACAATTTCAGCAGGATTTGCTGGACTCTGTACGGCAAATGAATACTGGAAAAGCTGCACGCGTCACCGAAGGGACGCTTTCACCACCAGTCGGCACGCCAGATAACGCGGGTGAAGTATCCGCACCCGAGAATTAACAAAGCCTCTGCATTTCCGTAGGGGCTTCGCTTTGTAGGAGAAGCAGGAACGGGGCAGACCTATCTTTTCTTGTTTCAAAAGCGGTATCTGCGCCCAGTGATGCTAGCTTTGAATACCACATCAACTTGCTTGCATATGCTTCGGTATCGAGCCAGTGCACTATTCAAGGAAAGCGCGTAATGGAGCTACACCATGAGTTTGAGGACAGCCAATTCTTCCATCGATCCCGAATCGATCGTCGCGCCGCCGATGCTTTGGTCGGGTTGGCCGCTGGGATTACAGCCGACGGTATCGTGAACATCGCTGAGGCGGTATTTCTAAAGCAGTGGTTGGAGGACAACCTCGCGCATTTGAACGACCCGGTGATCAATCTGCTGTATTCACGTTTGGCGTGCATACTTCAGGACAATGCTCTAGACGTGGATGAGTCGCGAGAGCTGCTTGATATTCTGCGTAGTTTCTCTGGAGTGCGCATTGAGAGACCGAAGGAAAACAGGGTCAGACTACGATTTTCGATATTTAATTGGAAACGTGGTCTGACCCCCTATTCCCTTCGGGGAACCAGTCCGCAACCTAACTCCCCCCAATCAAAGCCCGCTCTTCCAGCCAGATCTCTTGAACAAACTGATCTGTAATGGCATAAATCCCATGCCCGCGTCGCATGATGATGTTCTCGGCAACCAGCGCAATCACCACCGGTTGAATCTCTTCGACGCGCACCTCTCGCCCTACTGATTTTGAATACTCCGCCGCTGCATCAGTGGAAAAGATCCCGCGAGCGTCACCTTCCGTTGAGGCGATTTTGTTGAAGATGGCTTGGGCCAGGCTGCCCAGTTGTTCGACTTTTTCGAGCTCAATGCTCGCCGCTGCCGAGCGTAGTGTGCTGGCTATGACGGGCAGGAAAACATCGGGTTCGCCCTCTTGCTGCAATAGCTGGCGAAGGGCTTTGAGCATCTCTTCAGGTCTGTTTCCCAAGGTATCGAACGCATCGATGGCGACTTCGAGGGAAGGCAGCTTCTCCTTTTTCACTGTCATTGCGAGTCGGTTGAGCAGGAATTCAACGTAATCGCCTTTCAGCAACGGGTAGGCGGCTGACGTGGCGCCGGAGAAGGCGTGGTTGCGTTTGGCGGTCAATTCGCTGACCTGCGCCCTGTGGGAGCCGGTCCCGATGAACAGAAAATAGCCCGGTGTATGTGGGCGTGGGTTGATTGCGTCTCGAGCTGCTTTGAGCGCCAGCAATAACTGGTTGCCGTCATCGGAAGAAATGGCGTGATGCACTTCATCGATGATCAATACCAGATCTGTCTTCGCTTGATCCACGACTCCTGTGAGTGCTTGCGCCAGTGTCGGGCCGTGGGGGCTGCCAATGCTGTCGAGTTTGAAGCCGAACTTGAATCCTGCGGCGCCAATTTCGACATTGCTGACGCGTCTGAATGTTTCCAGTACCGAGGAGCCCGGCGTTTGCAGATCTTTCAGGGTTTTTTGGATGGCGTTGTGTAAGAGCGTGGCTGGCTTAGCGAGAGTATTGCTCCACAAGTCGACGTAAATTACCAAAGCACCGCGATCTTCCAGTGCCGGGACAAGATCGTTCCTCAGAAATGTGGTTTTGCCTGTACGGCGCGGGCTGGACAGGAATAGACCTGAGCGCAGACCTTCATCGAGTACGCTCGGACTCAAAAGCTGGTTTGCCATCGATTCAGCCAACTCAGAGCGCTGAAAGATGTTGCTCATTCAATGACCCCTGCTTGTGGGCAAGCCATAATTATTGGCTGTTCATAATTCATTATAAAAATTGAGATTTGAACCGTTTGCGCAGATGCGGCGTTTGCCATTTATGACGGAAACATGCCGAGCAGTAGAGCTTTAACTAAAGAAGGCTGGATCAGGTCGTATCAAGGCGAGATGTCGCCCAAAAATATGAACACCCCAGAAACAACAAAGCCCCTGCATTTCTGCAGGGGCCTCGTTTTGTATGGTGCCGGCACCAGGAGTCGAACCCGGGACCTACTGATTACAAGTCAGTTGCTCTACCAACTGAGCTATACCGGCGTGTGGGCGACGATTATAGCGATTGGGAAGATCCTGTAAACCCCTGAATTCAGACTATTTTTGCGTTGCCGCAAATCAGGCTCTAAGCAGTACGTTTCGCAGCTTCTGCAGCGCTCGAACGGCGCGGCTGTTTTGCAGGGCATGCAGTTGGCTTTCAGCCTGTTCGGCGCGGTGCAGGGCTTCGGCGAGTTGTCTGGCGGTGTCGGGGCTGAGTGGATGCGCGAGGGCGTGGCCGCGGCAGAGTTGGAAGTTGTCGAGGGTGCAGGGCGGAATTTCGAACGCCGGTTTGAGGTTGAGGTGTTCGTCGGCGAGGAACCAGGTGTTGAGGCCGTCGAACATGACGGACTGATAGCCGGCGTCGGTGACCAGGTGTTCCCAGGTGTGATCGCGCAGCCATGGGGTTTCGATCAGGATGATCCATGGGCGGAAGCGGCTGAAGTCCATGCCGCGCAGAACGGTTTCTTCGTGGCCTTCGACGTCGATCTTGAGGAAGTGGATGGGCCGGTCGGCGGCGTGTTGTTCGCAGATCGAGGTGAGTGTGCGGGCCTCGACGGTGAAGCTTTGCACGTTCATGCCGAGGTCTTTGCGTTGTTGGGCAACGACGGGGTCGGCGGTGGACAGGCCGGTGTCCGGGATGCCGTAGAAGTTCACTGCGCCGGGCTGGTCGCTGGCGATGCATTGCACGGTGGTGTCCCGGGGGCGTTGCTGGCGGAGCGCGTCGTAGTAATTCTTCATCGGCTCGACGTTGATGCCATGCCAGCCATGATCGTAGAACGCTTTGGTGACCGAATCGTGGCTCGGGTCGTTGGCGCCGACATCGATGTAGAAACCGTGTTCGAACTGCTTGAGCGCGCGCCACAGGCGGACGTCTTCGAAGTTCTGTGCATAGGATATGAACGTCACGGTCGCTTCCTGTCGGTCGATTTTATTATTCAGGCATGTGCCGGCGAGGCGGTGAGGCTTTGTATAGCAAGGCTGGCGGAGGCTCGCAATTATTTGATTTGGATGCCCGCAATTCGGCGGTTATGCCGTTTTGATTGGCGGCTTATGCACAACGCGAAGCCTTGTTCGTCTACTTAGGCCGGTTTTCTAATAGTCATTCTCATTTTTTATGCAAATCGCTGTTTTGCCGGTTTTTTATTGATGTGAACAAAAAATGACCAGAGCAGCAGGCAGGTCGAAACAGGCGGATATATTGGATCCGCGCAAATTTAATCAACAGAGTTATCCACAGGCTGGCGGGCTGTTATTCGCGTTCGGCCAAAAGCAGTAAGTTTCGAGGCGTAAGGGGCGTTTCGCAGAATGTGCCGAGGCGCACCGCATAGCCTTGCTCGACCAGAAAAAGCGCTCGATCCAGATTCAGCCAAAGCTCTAGCGGCCGCCTGAATAGCCCGCGCAGCAACTCCAGATTCCGAACTTCGGCCAGACGCTGCCAACCGGAAGCTTCTAGATGCTCCCAATCTGCCGTGCCGACTGTGGATAAGTCCTTGAGGGCTGCAAGATCGCGGCAGTAGTCGGCAAACGGTTTATCCAGCCAGGCGCTCGGTAATGACGGGGTGGGCAAGTATTCGTCAGCGCCACGCAACTGCCGTTGCAGCAAATCGAAGGCCAGACGACGAGCCATTGAAGTGTCGCGCTGGCGTCGGACTCGTGCACCGGCGGTGACGGTTTCGCTCATGGGCAGGGCCAGATCTTCCCGCGATAGCCGTAGGACAGACCGCAGGCCAGGTGACGACAATGCCTGATATTCGCTCTGATCGGTGCGGTTATAGCAACACGGCGCAATCGCCATCTGCTGGCACCCGGCCGCGCTGGCCAGTTGCATCAAGCGAACGTGCAGATCGCCGCAAGCGTGGAGCGCGACGGGTGTGTGTGCGGCGTTCAAGATAGTGCACGCGTCGGCCGCCAGTACGTCCTGTTCGATATGCAGAGCATGCAAATGGTGACGCTGACTCAGCGCTTGACCGCTGGCGACCAGCGCAGGATCGTACTCAACACACGTCAGTTGCTGCCCTGCGTTGAGCAACCGCCGGCCCAGATGACCTTTGCCCGAACACCAGTCCAGCCAATGCGTCGGCGGCAATGAAAAAGCCAAACGGCTGGCAAACGCCTCGATCTGCTGCCATTTGCGCCCCGGCACATCGACATTCAAGCGGTGGCCGGCGGTTAGTAGCGCATGTCCCGGCAGCGAGCCGACCGCGCTTAATTTCGCCGATAACTTTGCCAATGAGGCGAACGGCTCAGGCGCATCGGCAAGGTCAGCAGGTTGGTTATGAGCGTTCTCTGCGTCGTTCAGTGAGCGCCCGCGTAGCCACGAAGACAACTCGGGGTAGGCAGTTTCCCAAGGAAGTGAAAGATGAGTGAACGGACGAGGTTTCCAAAGCGCCTGATGCTCGATCAAAAAAGCATCCAGCGCGCTGAAGCGGGCGAGTAGGGCCTCGCCCGTCAGTACGTCGCAGGATTCAGCGGCCCTGGCAGGCATCGACGCGCAGCCAACGCTCCAGCAGCTTGAAGCCGCGCACCAGCACGTAGGCCATGACCAGATAGAACACGCCGGCGGCGAAGAATATCTCCACCGGCAAATAGGTGCGGGCAATGATCGTGCGCGCCATGCCGGTCAGCTCGAGCAAGGTCACGGTGCTCGCCAGCGCGCTGGCCTTGAGCATCAGGATCACTTCGTTGCTGTAGGCCGGCAGGCCGATGCGCGCGGCACGGGGCAGGACGATGTAGAACATCGCTTTGGGTCTGGACATGCCCAAGGCCCGCGCGGCTTCGATCTCGCCGGGTGGAATCGCCTGAATCGCGCCGCGCAGGATTTCGGCAATGTACGCCGCCGTGTGCAGCGTCATGGTCACGGTCGCACACCAGAACGGATCGCGCAGGTAGGGCCACAACGCGCTTCCACGCACCGCGTCGAACTGCGCCAGGCCGTAATAAACCAGGAACAGCTGCACCAGCAGCGGCGTGCCACGGAAAAAGAAAATGTAGGCGTAAGGCAGCGAGCGCACGTACCACCGCTTCGAAGAGCGGGCGATGCCCAGCGGAATGGCGAGCAGCAGGCCGGCGATTACCGCAATGGCGACCAGCTCCAGCGTCAGGGTCGCGCCTTGCGCCAGTTTCGGCAGCCACTTGATGATCACTTCCCAGTTCATTGTGCGCTCCTCGCAAAGCCGCGGGCGGCGCGTTTTTCCAGGAAGTGCATGCCGGTCATCGCCAGTACCGTCAGGCCCAGATACATGACGGCCGCGACCATATAAAAGGTGAACGGCTGTTTCGACACGGTCACGCCGATCTGCGCGTGACGCATGATTTCTTCCAGGCCGATCACGGAAACCAGCGCGGTGTCTTTCATCAGGATCATGAACAGATTGCCCAGACCGGGCAGGGCGATGCGCCACATCTGCGGCATGATCAGGCGGGTGAAGATCCGCCATTTCGACAGGCCCAGGGCCTGGCCGGCTTCACGATGGCCCTTGGGAATGGCGAGGATCGCGCCGCGAAACACTTCCGTGGCGTAGGCACCGAAGCACAGGCCCAGGGCGATCACGCCGGCGGCGAAGGCATTGAGTTGCAGGTCGGGGTTGCCGAAGTACTCGCCGAGGGCGCGCATCAGGTTGACCGTACCGAAGTAGATCAACAGCACCCAGAGCAATTCCGGAACGCCACGTACCAGCGTCGAATAAGTGCCGCCGAGCCATTGCAGCGGCTTGTACGGGGAAGTCTTGGCCAGGGCGCCGAGCAGGCCGAGCACCAGGCCCAGGCACAGGGCGGTGAGGGCCAGTTGGACGGTCATCAGCGCGCCGGCGGCAAGCGCCGGGCCGAATCCGTAGAGGTCGATAATCATGGATTTCTGTTCAAATTGCGGCAGGCAAAGTCGGGAGCCGGCGCCGCTTGGTCACAGCGCCAGTCCCACAGGTCAGATCAATAGATGCTGAACGGGAAGTACTTGTCGTTGATTTTCTTGTAGGTACCGTCAGCGACGATTTCCTTCAGAGCGGTGTTCAGCTTCTCGCGCAGCGGGTCACCCTTGCGCACCGCGATGCCGATCTTGTCGCTTTCTACGACCGGGTCGCCTTTGAACTCGTAGGCCTTGCCGGCGTCGCTTTTCAGCCAGTCATAGTTGGCGTACTTGTCCGCAAGGATCGCGTCGACGCGACCGGAAGTCAGGTCGAGATAGGCGTTTTCCTGGGTGTCGTAGAGTTTGACGTCGACATCTGTACCGTAGGTGTCATCAAGCCAGGTACCGGCCAGGGTCGCACGCTGGGTACCGATGGTCTTGCCTTTGAGCGAGTCCTTGTCGGTTTTGAAGTCGACGTTTTTCGGCGCGATGAACTGCAGCTTGTTCGAGTAGTACGGGTCGGTGAAGTCCACCGCGCCCTTGCGCTCGTCGGTAATCGACAGCGAGGAGATCAGGAAGTCGAACTTCTTCGCGTTCAGGGCTGGGATGATGCCGTCCCAGTCGGAAGTGACCACGGTGCACTCGACTTTCATCTTCGCGCACAGGGCGTCGCCGATTTCCTTGTCGAAGCCGACCACCTGGCCGCTGGCGTCTTTGTTATTGAACGGCGGGTAGGCCGCTTCGATGCCCATTTTCAGGGTCTCAGCCACGGCACCGGCGCTGAACGCCAGGGTCACAGCGGCGGCCAGGAAGACCTTTTTGAAATTCTGCATGCATGTTGCTCCGTTAGCGGTTGCTGGACATGAATTGTTTGCAGCGCGCCGAAAGCGGGTTTTCGAACACCTGCTGTGGCGATCCTTGCTCTTCTATAAGGCCCTGATGAAGGAACACCACTTCGCTGGAAACCTGACGGGCGAAGCTCATCTCGTGGGTCACGAGCAGCATGGTGCGGCCTTCTTCGGCCAATGCGCGGATGACACTAAGTACTTCCTGAACCATTTCCGGGTCAAGCGCGGAGGTGGGCTCGTCGAACAGGATTACCTTCGGCTGCATCGCCAATGTGCGGGCGATGGCCGCGCGTTGTTGCTGACCGCCGGACAGTTGCGCCGGATAGGCGTGGCGCTTGTCGGCGATGCCGACCTTGGCCAGCAGTGCTTCGGCGACTTCGATGGCTTCGGCCTTGCTCTGGCCGAGCACGCGACGCGGAGCTTCGATGACGTTGTCGAGCACGCTCATGTGCGGCCACAGATTAAAGTTTTGAAATACAAAACCAATCTCGGAGCGCAGGCGATTGATCTGTTTGCCATCGGCGGCAACCAGTTCGCCGTTCTTCGCGGCTTTGAGCTTGAGTTCTTCGCCGGCCACCAGAATCTGGCCTTGGTGCGGGTTTTCCAGCAGATTGATGCAGCGCAGGAAAGTGGACTTGCC